>NZ_KV793081.1:0-3967 GCF_001808385.1 Rothia sp. HMSC08A08 | reverse complement strand
CTATCGACCCCTACTACAGTTTTCCTAAAGGTTTTAATATGCGTTGGGCTGCTGAAGAAGCATGTTCAATTAGGGATAGGGATATGCGGCAGGGGCTTTTCGTTTTGTATAAGAATTTTGAGCAGCTTTTTACTATGGCTGATGATGATATAAGCGCATGTGTGAATATCCTTGAGATCATGGAGGTGAATTATGCTGGTCGTCCACTACATGGTAGTGGATCATATCAAGTACTTGTGGGATACGGTTTTGATATTTCACAAGAGAACGTGTCCCAGATGGAAGAGTTCTTTGAAAATCGAGTAGTCATCGCGGCAGACGAGGCAGAGTACCCTTGGACTGAAGTGGAAAAGAGCAAGAAGTTTTTCTTCCCGAATGGTTTTCCTGACCCGTTGTATGAGGATGGTACGGATTGGATTAATGATCCTGATGAGTACCCCGAGAGCACCACCTATACCGGCGGGAACAGCTAACAAGACACTGATAGCCAAGAGATAAACAATTTATGGGTTATTACGACGATGGGCGGGCAATAGCTTCTTCCCAGTTGTGTATGTGAAGAATAAGGATGAGGTTTTGGAGAGCTGGAAATATGAGAGTAAGTAATACCAGGGGTTCTCATTTTTTGGCTCTTTAACCGGATTTTACAATATTTATTCACGTGGAGTTCTCTTCAGGTAAATTAGTGGAGATAATCTCGACTGGTTTCTGCGGTTTTGATTTGTTGCAGGGGTCAGTGTTTTTGTATTTTAAAATTATTAGTCGTGTTTAAGTGTTGAGTAGTTATGTGTTGTTTGTTATCTCAAGGTTGAGGGTGATCCTATTGTTGGTGCTAATGAGGGTAGGAATTTTGACAATATTCCAGAGGAGGGTGAAGGTATAGGAAATATTTTACCGACAGCTGATGTTAAAGGAGGCAATATAACCTACACCGAAATGGATTTTATGCCTCGACGACCCAAAATAGATAAAGATGGTAAAGTAATTCTCAAGGCTGATGGGGAGCCTGAGATGACACGAGGTACTGAACGCCTGTTAATAGGTAGCAATGGAAGTATTTACCTTACTTTAGATCATTATCATACATTTATTCTACTAATAGACTAGCGAGAAATGATGAGTTATACATCAAAATACCCTGACCTCTTTAAAGCTCCTCTCTTTATTCGTGAGGATGGATACTGGGAGGACCGTATGCTGCCCTATCTGGAAGCGGAGGGGTGGGCTGTCATTACTGTTGATTGTGCTGGGGTGGTATCGTACATGGACTTCGCTAAGCGGTTCGTTAAAACTATCGACCCCACCTACAGTTTTCCCGAAGGTTTTAATATGCGTTGGGCTGCTGAAGAGGCATGTTTGATTAGGGATAGGGATATGCGTCAGGGGCTTTTCGTTTTGTATAAAAACTTTGAGGATCTTCTGGTACTCGATAATAGGAAGTTAACTGCATGTGTCAACATTATAGAAACTATGGATGAATATTATAGTGTTCGCCCATCATTTGGTAACGGTCTATACCAGGTTCTCTTTGGATATGGGTTTGAAATTTCACAAGAGAGTCTACCTCAAGTGAAAGAATTTTTTGCAGATAATATTGTTGTTGCTGCGAGTGATGTTAAATATCCGTGGGATGGTGCAGAGAAATTTAAAAAAACATTCTTTCCCAACGGTTTCCCGGATCCTCGTTATGAGGATGGATCATGGGTTATGGATCCTGATGAGTACCCGGAAAGTACTTCCTACGTTGAAGATAATGAAGAAGACTCGTCTAAGTAAAACTTTATATATCGTCCACTAAAAACTCGAAGAGAAAAAGATGAGTTACACGCTTAACGGAACTGTAGAGTTCATTGCCCCTTTGTTTATTCGTGAGGGTGGGTACTGGGAGAACCATATGCTGCCTTATCTGGAAGCGGAGGGGTGGAAGGTTATTGTTGTTGACTGTGCCGGGGTAAAAACCACGTTGGATTTTGCCTATCGTCTGGTTGAAAGTATTGAGAGTGTTTATGCTATTCCGGATGATTTTAACCTGCGCTGGGCTTCAGAAGATGCTTGTCTGATTGACTGGTTTGATATGCGTCAAGGACTTTTTGTGTTGTACAAGAATTTTGATGATCTCTTCGTGATGGATGACGAGGACGTGAGCTTATGCGTAAATATTATTGAACAGATGGACACACGTTATACAGTACGTCCGATCCATGGTAGTGGTCTTTACCAGGTTCTTTTTGGGTGGGGATTCGAAATCTCGCAGGATAGTGTGCCGCGTGTAAAAGAGTTTTTCGAGGGCAAGGTTGTGTTCGCCATGGACGGGGTCGAATATCCTTGGAGCGGTGTGGAGAGGTATAAGAAAGTGTTTTTTCCTCAGGGTTTTCCTGATCCGTTGTATGAGGATGGTACGGAGTGGATTGATGCTCCTGATGAGTACCCCGAGAGCACATCCTACACCGGCGGTCATGAGGGAGAAAGTTTATCTGAGTGAATAGTTAGACTCCTTTGTCTGTCTGTGTTTTAGAGAGAAATATGCCTTATCAACAAGAACGGTCTGCTGAGGAGTTCATTGCCCCTGTGTTTATCCGTGAGGGTGGGTACTGGGAGAACCGTATGCTGCCTTATCTGGAGGCGGAGGGGTGGGCTGTCATTACTGTTGATTGTGCTGGGGTGGTATCGTACATGGACTTCGCTAAGCGGTTAGTTAAAACTATCGACCCCTACTACAGTTTTCCTAAAGGTTTCAATATGCGTTGGGTTGCTGAAGAGGCATGTTTGATTAGGGATAGGGATATGCGGCAGGGGCTTTTCGTTTTGTATAAGAATTTTGAGCAGCTTTTTACTATGGCTGATGATGATATAAGTGCATGTGTGAATATTCTTGAAGAGATGGATACGTACTACAGTATTCGTCCAATTCATGGTAGTGGGCTGTACAAAGTGTTATTTGGGTGGGGATTCGAACTTTCGCAAGAGAGCTTGTCTCGGGTAGAAGAATTCTTTGTCAACAGGGTGGTGATTGCTGCTGACGGGGTTGAATATCCTTGGTCAAGTATGGAGGAGTATAAGAAGTTTTTCTTCCCGAATGGTTTTCCGGATCCTCTTTATGAAGATGGAGATGACTGGATTAATGATCCTGATGAGTACCCCGAGAGCACATCCTATACCGGCGGCAGTAATGGGTAAAATACATCCGAACAAACCTCAGTATTCAATATTATAAGCTTGATGTTCGTGATTCTGGATACATTATCCGCAATGAACCAAGGATTAGAGGAAGACGAGACACAGAACGTTTAGTCGTTGGGAGTAATGGAGATATTTATTATACTCCTGATCATTACAGGACTTTTGTTCTTCTGAAAGGACTATAAATATGACTATTGATTTTAAAATGGATGAAAGGTATCCTATAACACCAAATATTTATCTAAAAGGAGAGCCTATTCTCCATAATAGGATAGATTCATTAGTTTCTTCTGGGTGGGAAATTATTGAAATTAGAGGAAATGTTATTATCGATTTTGATACCATGACATCTGAAATACTTCGTGCTATTAAATGTCCCTGGAATATTCCGGATTATGGTTCGCAATGGACATTAGATTATATTGAGGATATTGATCAATGGTTGGATATATCACATGGTTTTTTTGTGTATATATCTAATTTTGATGATATTATTCTCAAGAATTCTCGAATAGCAAGTTATCTTTGCCAGCATCTCCACCGGTTGCAAACCAGGTACCGTTGGGAGCTTTTGGAGGAAGGAGAAGCGAACCTTAAATTTACCTACGGTTTTGAATGTTCTGAGAAGAATCTTCCGCTGGTGCGGGAGTTTTTCCGGGGGCATGTGGTGGTTGTGGATAGGTTTGATCCTGAGCATCCTGAGCTTGAGAGTGCGGAGGCACTGGGGCCTTTCGCAGATGAGTATCCGCACTCGCCAGAGTAAAGGATTAGAATCAATAACCTATAT
>NZ_KV793080.1:0-531 GCF_001808385.1 Rothia sp. HMSC08A08 | reverse complement strand
TTAAGATGCCCAAAATAACCTCGTAAAGGGCTACTATAACCCCCACTATTGTAAAAGAGCTCTCGGCAGATGAAGATGGATCAAGAATCCGCTCTAGCATAAACGGCACATAGGTAACCTCGGAGATCGGGGCAACAATAAGACCGTAAATATTGGCGCCTCGTATCCACCGAAACTTGACTGATCTCCTAAACCGCATAAACGCGACAACCTGCAAGATAGCGTGAATCATGTAAGGAAGTGCAATAACGGCAATAATAAACATACCCGCCAAGATAAGATCATCATATCCACTGGGCGCAGACACCAAAACGTTAATGAATACACAGACAAAAACAACCAGCATAATGAGTACAGGAATAATAATCAGAACATTCCTGATAGCCTGTGCGATGAGAAGAGGCTCACGGGTGTTGGGATCTATATCAAACTGTTTTGATATGCGTTTATGAGGCTCTTCCTTTCCCTCAGCACCCTGAGGCTCTGGGGACGCCTGGGGATCCAATGACATCTTACCGTCGGCACCTTCTA
>NZ_KV793079.1:104015-154545 GCF_001808385.1 Rothia sp. HMSC08A08 | reverse complement strand
CGGCATGATGATGCTGGTACGAGGGGTACGCATAGGATCTCCGTCTTTGTAGGGTAGTCTGCTACTCATGCTACCGCGAGTATAAAAGTTTACCTATCGGAAGCATGTTTAAGACGGATAAAGCTCCCGCAGGCCCCCTGTAGGCGCGGGGAATCTGCGGGAACTTATATCTTGAGAAAGCTCATGGTCTAAAATCTCGGATAGATTTTAGATGCCTTCATGGTGCGCAATCTCTTCTCTAGCAGAGGCAGAATGCCGGGGCGTTTTTTTCCGCCGCTTTTGGAGATCGCACGTACTACCTGCGTTGTGACACGGAATGTGAGGTGCTCTCAGCTGCGTGCGAGATCCGTTCTGCGCGCCAGTTTAACCACAACCTGATGATGGTTAATGCCAGCGCAGCCCAGGCGCTCGCCTGCTCATGGCTGAGCAGACCGTACACCTGCAGAAGAGTGGCTACCGCAGGAATGATCGCGTTGAGATGCTTAAACCAATTGAACCGCTGAATTGCTCGTCGTTTTTGCTGGCGCGGTTTTTGTATGCGTGTCATAGTTCGTCCTTTCTGCTGGTTGAGATACGGGGGCAGGTTCTATCTGGAGGGGTATGCTGTGGGACCTTGTGCCAGCATACCCGAAACGATAGAAAAAGTCATGCGTTTTGATTGAATTATTAATGCAAAATACGATTAAAACCCTAGAATTACGGGCAGAATGCATGACTTTGTAATATTTATGACCCGAAAAATAAATCAGTCTGCTAGACTGGTGGCATGGCTATCGGTGACTACATCAAATACAAGACAGGACTCTCCCAGCGGGCACTCGCCGCCGAACTCGGCATGAACCCCAACGCTATTCAGCGGCGATTCTCGGGCGCTGGAGTAATGGATGTAGAAACCCTCGTCAAGATAGCCGACCGCTTCGGGCTTGACCTGCTCGACCTCATGGTCGAAAGCAGGCTTATCACCACCGCTCGCGCCAAATCTCTGCGGGTGGGCGGGTCTATTCGCGATGTTTCCAACGAAGACTTAATGGGCGAGGTGCTGCGCCGCATGACGGCGGCGCAAACTCGGGAACAGTCGGTGCGTGCCACAGTGCCTCCCGCCACCCCCGTGGAGGTACCCGCTCCCGCATCCGCACAAGCTGGGCGAGCAGTCGCGGGTGCCGCGAGCGGTGCATCCGGCGAAGGGGAGCGCAAATATACGGCAGAGGACTACGCCCTGGCTGCAAAGCGCGGCGAAATCTACGACAGTGAGGAGGGATTCTTTGGTGCCTAGCTACGATCCCTACACTCATGCACATACGCTCGGGGTCGATATCGTCTGGGGAACGCCCGGGCACGGGATGCTCGGTCGCTACGACCACGCCAGCCGCACCATTACCCTGCGCGAAGGAATGCGCACCCGGCAAGAACGCTCCGTACTCGCCCATGAACTCGTGCACGCCGTGCGCGGAGATGAGCACGACGCCTGGGATGCATCCTATAGCGCCCGCCGTGAGCGCAGCTGTGACCTGTTGGCCGCAGAAAATCTGATCGACCCGGAGGATCTGCGCCGCGCCGCCGCCTTTTACCCGGATAACCTGCCCGCGCTTGCCTATGAGCTTGACGTGACCGAAGAGCTTTTGGTGATTTACTTGGATGCGCATCCGCTTACCGTGGCGCAGGCGTAGCTTTAGCGAGGGCTCGCGGTCACTAGAAGCAGCGCTATTTCGGGTATTCGGGTGCGTAGAAATTTCGGGAGCATTTTCTTCATCCGGGAGCAGTTTAAGTGCTCCCGGATTGCTCCCAGATGAAGAAAATGCTCCCGCTTTACGGGCGAGTGTATTGCTGCCAGCACCCATTCTTTGTGTAAGGGATGCGTTTCTGTATCTTCTATAACAGATAGCTGTTACTATTAAGGTATCTGCTATAGAAAGGATAGTCTTATGAAAGCCCTCAACATCACGCAGTACACCGGCATCGACGGGCTGCAGTACCAGAACGCGCCCGAACCCACCCCAGGCCCCGGGCAGGTTACCATTCGCGCAGAATACGCGGGAGTCGGGTATGTCGATGCGCTTCTCGCCGAAGGCATGGCAGAGCTTCCGCTTCCCTGGGCACCGGGTATCGAAGCCGCGGGGCGCATCCATGCCCTCGGTGAAGGAGTAACCGGCCTGCGTGTGGGAGATAAGGTTGCGGCTCCGCTGACTCTGTTGGGTTCAGGAGGCGGCTTCGGCCAAATCTGCCTAGCGCAGGCAAACCTTGTGGCACCCCTGCCTGCGGGTATGAACCGGCATTGGCGGCGGTCGTTCCTGCTAATACCCCTACAGCCCTTGCAGCGCTCGAACGCACGGCGCGTCTGCAGCCCGGCGAACACGTGCTGGTGCAGGCCGCTATGGGCGGTCTGGGCACGCAATTCGGGCAGGTCGCCAAGCTCATGGGCGCCGAAAAGGTGGTTGGCATTGTCAGTACCGAAGAAAAACGCCGACTCGCCCTCGAACTCGGCTATGACGAGGTATGGCTGCGCGATGAACTTGCGGATAAGAGCGGGCGGCAATTCGACGTGATTATCGACCCGGTTTCTGGGCGTGCCCGCCCCGAACTCCTTAAACTTCTGCGTTTTGAGGGGCGGCTGATCGTGGTGGGCAACGCCGCTCAAGACGGGGATCAGACGGTGGGCACCAATACCTTCTGGTTCGACGGCATCAGCATGATGGGCTTCAACATCGGGCTGCTCTCCAATGCCTACCCCGATATCGCTACTGCCTATCTGCGCCGCGCTTTGGCGTTGGTTGCATCCGGCGAGGTGACGGTGCCAATTCAGGAGGAAGTCGATATTCGCGACGGTGCCCAGGCTTTAGAGCGGCTTCGCGCCGGTAAAACTATCGGAAAGTTCGTCTTCAGGCACGAACCATACGGGGAATAAGACCAAACGGGAGGATAGATAAAAATTCCGGGGGCGATGGTTAAGGCTTTGAAGGATGCACTTCCAAGGCAAACCATCGCTCCCGGAACTGTGTTCATGACACGCACTCGGAATAAAGGCCCTCATTGCATGCAGCTTTCCGGCTAAAAACATGACAGACACCGGAATACATGCAAACACCATAAATACGGGTTTAATGCCTCAAAAACAACGCGAAAAGCCTCAAATATTGCTTAGAGCAGAAGCATATGTGATTTATCTCCACAATAAAAATATTTTCCTGCCGGATTTCCCTAAAATGGAAGCCTGCACCGGTGTACAGGGTATAAGCTAGGAAGAGATTACACACAACGCCGTATAAAACACAGACAGAACGTCACAGAGAAGTGATACAAACTTCGGAGGCATACCTTGTCAGTGAATGACAACGCTATGAAACGCTGGTCTGGCGATGATGCGTGGATTGAACAGTATTACCAGAACAGCCCCGTTGAAGACCGAGAAGTCTTCTCAACGGAAGAACTAGAAGAGTTAGCGCGAGCGCACCGTGCGCTCGCTGAGACGCGCGAACCCAATACCCCTGCGGTCACAGTGCACAACGACGAATACTCCACCACGCTGCTCGTCGTCACCGACGATATGGGGTACCTCGTCAGTTCCCTCACCGCTGAAATCGCCTCAGACTTCGGCGGCGTCTACTCGCTCTTCCACCCCATCTTCATCGTGGATCGCGACCCCAACGGAAAACTTCTCTCGGCACGCGGCGCCGGTCGCGCCAGTAACCTCGCCAGCGGCGATACCGCAACCTACGGGCTGCCCGTGCTCTCAGCGAAGGACGGCAAGCTCACGGCGCATCCCATGATCGAGTCTTGGATCGCGATTCGCCTCACCCGCAAGCTCAACGACGAAGACAGCGACCGCCTGCGCGCTACCGCCCTGAAAATCCTCGACGATATTAAAGCCTGCGAAACCGATGCCGAAGCCATGGCCGAGCGCGTGAATACCATCGCCGAATCCCTGGATGCGCTGCGCGGCATAACCCTCGGCGAAGGCGAAGAATCTTTCACCGCACATCCCGGCGGTAACGAACCTTCCTCACGCATCGAAATCGCACAGGACTTTTTGCGCTGGCTTGCCCGCGGTAACTTCCTCTTTATGGGTATCAAAGAGCGCCTGCTCGACGGCTCCTCGGGGGTACTCGAACTGGCAGACCGCCCTCACTCGGCGTTGGGTATCCTGCGGTCTACCGAAGGACAGCACCGCATCCGGCTGGAAAACGACACCCTCGCCCGCGCGCTCAGGCCGCGCCCACTCTACATTACGAAGGCGAACACCCGCTCCACCATTCAGAGTACCGACTACCTCGACTACATTGGGGTGCGCCGCTTCAACGCGAGCGGACGCGTGGTCGGCGAATACGTGATTCTGGGGCTGTTTACCCGCCAGGCATACTCTCTGCCAGCCATAGAAACCCCGCTCATTCGCGAGCGTATCGCCATGGTGCGCCGTCGCCTGGGATTCCACCCCGGCTCTTACTCCGATAAGATGCTCATCGGCTTCATCGAAGACTACCCGCGCCTTGAGCTCATGCACGCCACGGTGAATACACTCACCGAAACTTTCCGCGGCATTATGGGTCTGGAGGAACGGCGCAAGACCCGCCTTTTCCTGCGCCCCGACCAGTTCGCACGGTTTATCTCTGCGGTGGTGTATCTGCCGCGCGATCGGTACAACACCTCTGTGCGCACCCGCATCCAGCAGGTATTCCGCGAAGAATTTGATTTAACCGCCATCGACTACCAGATTTACCTCTCGGCATCGTCGCTGGCGCGTGTGTTTTTCCGCATCCGGCTCGCCGACCCGAACGTCGTGCCGGATGTTGATGTAAGCGCCCTTGAGAAGCGCCTGCAAGCCGCTACCCGCTCCTGGGGAGAGGCTACCGCCGCCGCGCTTGAGGGCTGGAAACCCGGTGCAGAAGGACGCCGGCTCGCCTCCGCCTGGGCGGAAGCCGCGCCAGCAACCTACCGCGCCGACTACGAAGTAGAAAACGCGATCGAGGATATTGTGATTTTTGAATCTCTCTCGGGCGATACCCAGAGGCCCGCCGCTATCAAAGTCGAGACCGGCGACTTAGCTACCACCCGTCTGAAGACCTACCTGTCAGCACCGCATACCCTCACCGAGCTGCTCCCGGTGATGCAGAATATGGGACTGGTCGTCGTTGACCAAAGGCCCTACGAGTTCGCGCCCGAAGATGGGCAGGACTACGGATACCTGTACGACTTTGGTGTGCAGTTCCCCGAAGGTGTAGACCCGCACGCTGTTGCAACGCTCTACGAGGACGCGCTCAACGCCTACCTGCTGGGAGAGCGCGACTCCGACACCCTGGACCGGCTTATTCTGGCACACGGGCTCACCTGGAAAGAAGTTCGCTTATTCCGCGCCTTCAACCACTACCTGATTCAGCTGGGTCTGGGCTACACGCCGTCGTTCATGTCAAATACGTTGATGGCGTACCCGCAGATCGCAAAGCTCTACGTCCAGTTCTTCCACACCAGCTTCGACCCGAACAATGGGCTCACCGACGAGCAGCGCGAAGCTCAACGCGAAGAAATCCTGGAACAGATTCGCGAAGAACTCAACAAGATCCCGACCCTGGATGCCGATCGCTACCTGCGCTCGCTCCTGAAAATTCTCAAGGCTATTCTGCGCACCAACGCCTACTTGGGTCGAGAAGCGCTTGCGTTCAAGATTGCGCCCGAGCAGATCGATTTTGCGCCTCTTCCGCACCCCAAGTTCGAGATTTTCGTGTACTCCCCGCGCGTGGAAGGCGTGCACCTGCGCTTCGGCAATGTGGCGCGTGGCGGTCTGCGCTGGTCAGACCGTCGCGACGACTTCCGCACCGAGGTGTTGGGCCTGGTCAAGGCACAGATGGTCAAGAACGCCGTCATTATTCCAACCGGTGCCAAGGGTGGTTTCTATCCCAAGCAGCTGCCCGATCCCGCCGTGGACCGCGACGCCTGGATTACCGAGGGTCGCGAATCCTACAAGGTCTTTATCCGCTCCCTGCTGGATGTGACCGATAACCTCTCCGTTGCCACCGACGGCACCGAGACCGTAGTCCGCCCCGAGGGCGTGATCGCCCGCGACGGTGACGACTACTACCTGGTGGTTGCCGCCGATAAGGGGACTGCCGCATTCTCGGATACCGCAAACGCGATCAGCGCCGAGTATGGGTTCTGGCTGGGCGATGCGTTCGCATCCGGCGGCTCGGTTGGCTACGACCACAAGGCGATGGGCATTACCGCCCGCGGCGCGTGGGAATCCGTCAAACGTCACTTTGCCGAACTCGGTCACGACTGCCAGAGCGAAGAATTCACCGCCGTGGGTATTGGCGATATGTCCGGCGATGTCTTCGGCAACGGCCTGATGCGCTCCGAGAAAACCCGCCTGGTCGCCGCCTTCGACCACCGCGATATTTTCCTGGATCCAAACCCGGATCCCGCCGTCTCCTTCGAGGAGCGCGTGCGCCTGTACAAGCTGCCGCGTTCTTCGTGGCAGGATTACAACCGCGAGCTGATTTCTGAGGGCGGCGGCGTGTATTCGCGCGGTTTGAAGTCCATTGAGATTACCCCGCAGGTGCGCGAGGTGCTGGGTCTTGAGGACGATGTTACCGAGCTGGCACCCTCCGAGCTGCTTTCCGCGATTCTGAGGGCTCCGGTTGATCTGCTCTACAACGGCGGTATTGGTACTTACGTGAAGGCATCTACCGAAACGAACGCGCAGGTGGGCGATAAGGCAAACGACGCCCTGCGCGTGAACGGCAACGAGCTGCGCGCCAAGATCGTGGGCGAGGGCGGCAACCTCGGCTTCACCCAGCTGGGCCGTGTGGAGGCTGCACGCAACGGGGTCATCATCAATACCGACGCCATTGACAACTCCGCAGGTGTGGAAACCAGTGACCGCGAGGTGAACATCAAGATTCTGGTGGACCGCCTAGTGGCACGCGGCGAGCTTTCGCCGGATGAGCGGGCATCGTTCATCGAATCCCTGCGGGACGAAGTCGGCGCCAAGGTGCTTGAAACCAACGTTGAGCAGAATGTTCTGCTGCAGGGTGAATTCAACTACGGCACGTTGGGCATTGACGTCTACAAGCGTCTGATGCGTGACCTCGAAAAGCACGCCGGTCTGAACCGCGCCGTCGAGTTCCTGCCCACCGATAAGGAACTGCAGGCACGGTTTGACACCACCGGCGAGATGCTGACCCGCCCTGAGCTTTCCGTGCTGGCCGCCTACGTGAAGATTTACCTCACACACGCTCTGGAAGAGACCGACTTCGCAGACGATCCCTACCTGGAGGGCCTGCTGCGCGAATACTTCCCGGCACCTCTGGTGGAGCGTTTCGGCGAGTACCTGAATTCGCACCCGCTGCGCAAGGAGATTATCTGCACCCGCGTTGCCAACGAGATGGTGAACCTGGGTGGCATCACCTTCGCTTACCGCGCGGTCGAAGAAACCAGCGTTGGGGTGGATGCGGTCGCCCGCGCCTTCATCGTTGCCCGCGAGCTCTTCGAGCTGGGTAAGGCCGCGAAACTGCACCGCGAACTGCCCGCACACACCGCCCTGGATGCATGGAACACCGTGCTGCACGATGATCAGCGTGTTCTTGACCGCGTGGTGCGTTGGTTTATCGCCGAGCGCGGCGTGGTTGCGGGCAACCCGCTCAGCTCCCTGCTGGAACGCTTTGGCGATGTGGTGGAGCTTCGCAAGAACCTGCCCGCATACCTCTCGGATGTTTCCCGCGCACGGGTTCGTTCCAAGCGCGATGCCGGCGAGGCTTGGGGTCTTCCCGAAGAACTTATTGTTATCTGGATTCGCGGCTTCGAGGGGTACGCTCTCTTGGATGTTATTCGCTCTGCACGCGATAACGACTTCAAGGCGGTTGAGCTGGCACCGATTTACTTCGCAACCTACGACCGCTTCAAGGTTGATGAGCTGCTCGGCCTCATTAGCGAGCTGCCCCGTAACGACCGCTGGGAGACCCTCTCTCGCCAGGCCCTGCGCGGCAGCCTCTACGAGACCGCCGCAGAGCTTGCAACGTCGGTGGCGGAGGAAGACGCAGGCCACGCGCCAAGCAACCCCGAGGGGGCTTTGCAGGCGTTGGATTCCTGGATTAAGAACCACCCGACCCGTGTGGGCAATATCGACCGCATCTTTGAAGAGGTTCGCAATGCCGAGCCCGACAGCGCATCGCACCCGCGCCTAGCCGTGATCTCGGTGGCGCTGCGAACCCTGTCGAGCGCGTCCTAAATCTCTTCTTGAGAGATAACAAAAGCTGTTCCCTCTCCGCCCGCGTGTGGGTGGGGCAGGGAACAGCTTTTTGTCGTCGTGTCGCGGTGTGATGCTGATTAAAATGAAGAATATTTTTTAGCCGATATTCCGCTATTTATCAGGGATTTTTAAGTATTTCAGCGCATGGTGCGTGAGGTATTTTTGTGCACATCTGACGGTAAACCCCGCAAACTTGGTTCGGTACCGCTATACTCAAGTAGTAGTGAAACCTTGTGATGCACGTATGCGGCTTCCCCTGCCTTAAAAAGCGGGGAATATGTGGCATAAATCCCAGTTGCGGGCTGCGTGTCAAAAATAGTTTACACGTATACAATACAAGGGGTTGAAATCCCGAAAACCGATCACCTAGTTACTCAGCGCAGTTTTTCCTGCGCGTAGCCCATCCCTGCCCTTAAACCACAGGTACAGGGGCAATATACATATAGGCATTAGGTGAGAATAGCGCCGAAAGAAGTTCCCGTCTTGTCTTCCCACCATGCAGACATCCCGAAAAACCGCTGGAGTTGGAGACTCCTCTACAATTTTCTTCTCTATGTATCTCCCGTTGCACTCCTAACAGTCGCGTTCCCGTTCGTAACCCCCATTCTCAGCAAGAACTATGTGGGGTCGGTTCCGCTTATCCAGATTATTCTGGCGGCATCCATCGTGGTTCCCTGGTTAAGCCAGGCGGTATGCATGCCTATTTACCGCGCCCTCGAATCCGAACATCTGAAAGTTGAGGATGCGCGCCGCGAAGTTCAGGAAGAAGCGGCAATTCTCAAACGGGATCACAAATCCAAAGAGGCGCAAGAACTTCTTGCTACTCTCGATACCGACCCGAAATATCAGCATATTAGCGAGCTGAGGGCGTTTAGCCGCCACTGGGGCTACCTCTATCTGGTGGGCCTGCCCATCGCGTTCCTTTTCGCCATTCCCGTGGTGCTTGTGCTGCACTGGGATATGGTGGCGCTGGTATCCTTCCTCTTTTTGAGTATGCTGAACGTTGCGTATGCGCAGCTGCTTATTGTGCCGAACGTGGCGAAAAACCGTCCGCTGTGGTTCTTCGCATGGTTGGGCTACACGATTGTTCTGCTGACGTTGCCGACCGTGTGGTTCCTGCCTCCGCTGGTAGGGTCGGCCATTCTGTTCAGCGGTATTGGGCGTGAAATTAAGCAGCTGTTCCACTTCAGCCGCCTTCCCCTAGGAGCCGCCTACCGCGACGTCATTCGCGGCCTGCTGACCGGTTCTATCCTCTGGGCTGATAAATACGTGCTCTTCTTGGTGACGAACGGCAAGATCGACGTTATCGCCATCTATATGAGCCTGGTTCCCTGCGTGATCGCCTACAACTACTTCTTCGTGGTTGAATCTAACCGTGTGAACGGCTCTATTCAGCGTCTGTGGACCCTCTTCAATAAACTTCCCTTCAATGAAATTGAGCCGGAGGCGCACGCTGTAGTGCGTATTTCTCACGCCTCCGTGCGCAACACGTTGATTGTCTCAGTTATCTGCTCGGTCATTACGGGCATTCTGATGTATATCTTCGTACCGAACACCTTCCCGCTCGCCTATGCGGGACTGACGGTGGCATGGTTGTTCCTGGCGATGGCGCTCTTCATCTATCAGCTGGAATACATGACCATGTTTAAGACTGTGCACATTATCGGTGCGGTACACCTGCTGATCGTCACTGTCGCCTTTTCAATCATCCCGAACGATGGCGGTTATCTGCCCATCATTATCGGCGAAGCAATTCTCGCCCTCGTCACATGGATACTCTACCGTCGTGCCTGGGCTAATCCCGAATACTCACTCTTCTGGCGTCGTGCCCTAGCCTGGTAGATGAGAGGTCATATACATTGATAAACACCGCAATGCGTAACCACTATGCCCCGCTGCAATTGCCCGCGCCGGGACCCCGAACACCCGACCCTGATTATCCTGAGGTCGATGTTGCGCTGGTGATGGAATCGACCTACCCCTACCTCAAGGGCGGGGTTTCCGCAGTGGTTCACGATATTATCGTGGAAAACCCGAGCATCAGCTTCGGAATTATTCATATTTCTTGGGATAGTAAACAGGAACTTAAAGACCTGTACGGTATGCCCGAAAACGTCAAATGGGTGAAGGTGATCTACCTGAGCCTAGAGGAGCATAAGGAAGAATTCGCCCAAGAATGTAATCCGAAAAACCTCAAGATGAATCGTCGCCAACGCAAGAAACTGGTGGCGAGACTTATGAGTGCTTTCGATGCTCTTATACACGGCGATGTAAACCCGCTCTGGTCGTTCTACGATGAAGGAATTAACCCCCGCACCCGCACCTACTCACTCTTCGCCCTCACCGGCACCCGCGAGTTTATGGAGGCAGTCGGTAACTGGGGCTTCCTCGCACAGGTTCCGTTCGGCGAACTCTTCTGGGAGATCCGTAACTTCGTCTCTATCGTGTACGCCCTGCTGCATGAGCGCCTGCCCTATGCCCGCGTGTACCATGCCCACACCACCGGCTACGCCTCACTTTTGGGCGCTGCGGGTGCGCGCGATTACGGCACCAGCTTCCTGCTGACCGAACACAACCTGTATGTGCGCGATACTATCAACACCAAGCTGGAACGCAATATGGCCAAGCCCGTCACCACGGATTACGCCTTCCTGAAGGAGCCGCGCGATAAACCCGAGTTGGGTCCCGTCACGCTCGAAGAGACCGCGTGGTGCGTCTGGTTCCTGGAAATGGGACGTTTCTGCTACCCCAGCGCCGATATGGTGACCTATCTGTACCCCAAGGCGATTGAGGAGGCGCGCGGCATCGGCGCGCCCATCGACCAGTACAACGAGGGTGAAGAAGACCGCGCGGTCGTGCTGCCAAACGGTATGCTCATCGAGAGTGTGTACCCGGCGTATGTGGGGCGTCAGACTGCCCGGGCGCGCATCCTGGCGGAGGGTCGCGGGCACATGTGGCGGTTCGTGTTTATTGCGCGTGTGGTGCCCATTAAGGGGCTCACAGACCTCGTGAAGTCGCTTGCGCTGCTGCGTGATGCCGGGCTCGACAACTTCCACCTGGATGTGCTCGGACCGAAGAACCACATGCCGGAATACTATGAGTTGTGCGTGCGCACGATCGAAGAGCTCAATATGGGCGACTTCATTACCTTCCACGGCACCGTGAAGGTGCGCGAAATGCTGGACCGCTTCGACGTTCTGCTCATGCCCAGCTACAACGAAGGTCAGCCCATTGTGGCGCTGGAAGCGATGGCGGCATCCATTCCGCTGGTGAGTACCGACGTGGGCGGTATGTCGCAGCTGATTGATGATGTGCTGGTCACCTCGGATGGCAGTGAAATAGGTAACTGCGGTATTCTAACCATTCCGGGCGATGTTGAAGGCTTCACGCAGGCGCTTCGCACCATGATGGAGGAACCCAGCATCTACGAGCGGTACTGTGTTAACGCTTACAACCGAGTTGTAAAGTTCTTCCAACTTCGCCTGGTTATGGACCGTTATGACCAGATATACCGTAAGCTAGGTAAAATACCTCAGCGAGTTACGGAGCAGATTGAAGAATGAGCGATAATTCTCTACGAGCCGGCACTCCCGGGAAATTTGGTGCCTGGATTCGATACGGCGGCGACCCTATATCGGAAGAGCAGCTGGCCTTTGCGGCGCAGAACTATGCGGTAGCTATTCTGCAGCCCTGGGAGCTGGATGCGGCACGCTACCTCAAAGAGCAGTCACCTAATATGGTGGTGCTCGCCTATAAGTGCCTTTCTTCCAGTCGCGCCTATGAACCCGGCCCCATTTACTCTTCGGGTGTCTCTTATAAATATGCGCAAGATCTTCTGAACACAACCGGTAAGGATTTGTTCGCCCGCCGTCTAGACGGCTCTCTGATCGAGTGGTCGGGGTACTGGCAGCACTACCAGATGGCGGTGTGGAGTGCCGACTACCGCTGGCAGTGGGTGCACTCCGTGGTGGAAGAACTGCGTAACTCGCCCTTTGACGGCGTGATGGCTGATAACGACGTAGAGAATGATTATTACGGACTGAACCTGCCGATTCAGGGCGTTGAAAGCATCACCACGATTCGGCAGCATCTCGATTTCTTGATCTCCTTCGCTGGTATTGAGCTGAATAAGATCGGCAAAATCCTGGTGCCTAATATTGCCGAATCGCGCCTGCGCTGGGGCAAATGGGAGAGCCATAGTGCCTACGGCGGCGGGTTTGAGGAAGTGTGGCTCGGCTGGGGCGCACAAGAATTCCTCAGCGGCGCCTACGCCACCATGCAGGGAAACCATATTGGGCGCGGTGCCGAAGGTCTGGTAACGCTGAATGCGGTGCAGGATCGCTCGGGCGATGCCTACGGCGCTGTGAATACCCAGCAGTCCCTTCCTAAGGTCACGATTTTGCGCACCCCGCACGGGTACTCGACATCGCCGATTAGCGGCACGGATGAGAATCTGCTGTATGGTCTGGCTGGGTTCTGGGTTTTTGGAGGCGGTCGCTTCACCGGCATCAACGCAACTCAGCACGATGCCTATGACGGTACTCCGAACGCGCCCGAGCTGTCCTTTGACTTGGGGGCTGCATCCGGTGAGATTGAGGCTCAGGACAGTGTGCAGACCCGTGCTTTCACGCACGGCTGGGCGGCTCTGAATACGAGCGATCGCACCACGATGGTGCGCGTGCCGCAGGATCAAGGGCTTGTAGATGCGCAAAACAACGCGGCACCAGCCACCCTCACCCTAGAAGGCCACCGCGGGGTTATTTACCGTAAGCGGTAATTTTAAGGTCTCTTGCTATAGCGTATATACGGCGGTATTTCGTGCTTGATATATAGCACGAAATACCGCCGTTTATCTGTATAAAACTCGGGTATGTATTCCTGGATATTATCTTCGTTGCATATTTATGTCTGGGATATATTGCGCGCAGGGTGGAGGTATTTCAACTCTGCGTAAGCGTTTGCACGTTCTGAGACAGTGTATGTAGTATATATCTACAACGCAGATTATAGATCTGCATCACTCTAGAGGAGGTTGCCATGAAATATATCGTGGATTTTATGTTTTTGAATAATGCAGCGGGTTTTCTTATGGTGAAAACCCATTATTTTAAAATTTTATATCAAGAAAGACATTGCTTGTGTTGAAAATAGCTAAATATAGTAAGCATGAGGCAATTTTCTTATCATCAATAGTTATTTCAACTCTTGGTGATTCGATGATACCGATTGCTTTTGCGCTCTCTGCCGTTGAGCTTGAGAATAGCGGATACGGCTTTACTGCAGTTCTATTGAGTCTCTGGGGTGCACGTCTTTTTGGGTCAGTGCTGTACCGCAGGTACGGTAATATACTCCCCCTTATCAGGACCATGATATACGCAGATGTTATCAGGTTCTTAGCACAGTTCATTCTCGGAATTTGGGTCATAGCAGGCTACAATTCCATACTGTCTCTGTGTATTTCATCATGCATTTACGGATTGGGAACTTCTTTCTTTGTTCCTTCCAGGTATACGCTAACTCCTACACTTGTTGCCGAAGATATTCTTACGAGCTTCAATGCTTTTAGTAATTTTTTCACGGATGCTTTTGGAATTTTAGCTCCCGCAGTATCCACCTTCATATATCTTGTCTACGGGTTTCCCGTTATCTTATTCATTGACTCTGCTACCTTTATGGTCGGAATATTTTTACTCATATTCCTCATGAAGGCTGTAGGGCAAAACGGATCAACATCTGCCAACGATCATGGGTCTTCTTCCGGTGCTTCCTCCCTGGCAAAAGTTAGTTTTCCCCGATGGATCGTAGCGGGAATAGCTGCGTGGTCGTTAATCTCTTTAGCTCTAGGGTTTTCGGGTGCTGAAGGCCCGCATCAGATGATTTCACGTTTGAATGAGGAATCCTGGGCCGCTGTTGCAACCTCCCTTGCTTTGGGCTCTATAGCAGGTTCGGCAAGCATCCTGATGGGTGTTTGGAAGAAAATCTCCTGGCGTTACCTTGCTATGGCTACCGCCGTTCTCTTGGGTCTTCAAGTCTATCTGTACGGGTACGGAACGCAGATTATCGTGATCTTCATGTGCACCTTTGCCGCATCTTTGACCTTATCCGCCGCTGCGGTGTCATGGGATGTGAAGGTGCAAACCTCTTTAGAGCAGGATGAACTGCAGTCGTTCGCCAATATAGACAGTATTGTCTCTTCAGTGGCGGTTCCCCTCGGAATGCTGCTCTACGGTATCGGAGGCATCTGGAATATCTCACATATTCTCATCCTCCTTATTTCAATACTGGTTACGCTCAGCGGGTCCTTGTTCTTGGTGACGAAAAGAACCTAAAGACGCCTAAATGTGCATACACCTTGAGCGTCGCGCTGGGTCAGTCTGTGTCACATGATAGTGACAGTATCTTTTATAAACTCGTGCTGCAACGGCGCGGGGGCTACTGTTAAGAACTCAATCTACTCCTGCTGGATGCGCTCATGCTCCTGGGCTACCCCGCCCGTCCGCTCACCGGTCACGTTTAAGGATCTAAACCAGATGAATACGGTGCACGCACATATATGCTGCTTGAGGTAATGTTCGATAACCGGACGTGGATTGTTGATGCGGGTTTCGGCGGACTGTGCCCCAGCACCCCGCCTAGAAGACCAGAGTATGCAGAGCAACGCCCACGGTGACTGCCTCATCACACCGCACGACGGGCGATACATTGTCAGTGCACGTATAGACGGTGAGCAGTGGATGATGTACAACTTTTGACCGTCTGCCGCAGCGCCGTCTCGACCTAGAAGGCGGCCACCGCGGGGTTATTTACCGTAAGCGGTAATTTTAAGGTCTCTTGCTATAGCGTATATACGGCGGTATTCTGTACCCTGTCCGGGTTGGAATACCGCCTATTCGTTTCCACATGGTGGAGAGCATACCGGAATAAAGTCCGTTTCATGTCAAGAAACGGGCTGATTCACAGCGTAGCAGCCCTGTACTGTGGAACAAGCGGCTGGAATACAGCCAGCCGTTCTCGTGGTGTTGAGTTTAAGGAGTGAATTACAGTGAATATTCTTTTGATCGACGGCGGTAAAGCATTTGGACACTCGGCGGGTCGCCTGAACCACACCCTGCATCAAACAGCCCGTGATACGTTATCGGCGCTCGGTCATCATGTGCGAGAAACTGTGATTGACGACGGGTACGATATTCACCAGGAAGTAGAAAAATTCCAGTGGATGGATGCGGTCATCTGGCAGATGCCCGGTTGGTGGATGCATGAGCCGTGGACCGTGAAAAAATATATGGACGAGGTGTTTACCACCGGCGCGGGCACCCTGTACGCTAATGACGGTCGCAGCAGCGCCAACCCCACTGAAGGATACGGCACGGGCGGTCTTCTTCAGGGGCGGCGGCATATGCTGTCGCTGACATGGAACGCGCCTCGCGAAGCTTTTATCCGGGAGGGTGACTTCTTCGAGGGAGTCGGGGTAGATGCCCTCTACATGCATTTTCATAAAGCCAATGAGTTCTTGGGGACTACCCAATTACCCACCTTTATTTGCAATGATGTGATTAAAAATCCGCAGGTCGAACAGTATATCGCTGACTATACTGCCCACCTCAACGAGGTCTTCGGTCGGGCGTAAGGGTTTAAGCCTGCATACCCTCATAAGCATTAGGGAGGGCGGCATCACGTGAAAGCTGACCGCATAGAATCGGATGCAGATTTCTCTATCGCATCATGTCATCACCAGGAAGGTAGTTAAGATTATGGCTGCTGAAAACAATGAACGTTATCTGCGTGGGAAAGAGGTACTTGCCCGGGTAGAGCAGAACCCTCACGGATCTATTCTTGATAGCTTAGCTTCTTTTTCGCCTGACTTAGAACGGTTTGTCGTGGAGTTTGGGTATGCAGATGTTTTTGATCGGGAAGGTTTATCCGATCAGGCCCGCCAGCTCATCACCATATCTGCTCTGGCCGCACTTGGGAATGCAGCTCCGCAGCTGGAATTCCACATTAATGGTGCCCTCAATGTGGGCTGTTCTCCTGAACAGATTATCGAGACTTTTATCCATGTGACCATATACGCTGGTTTCCCCGCTGCATTAAATGCCGTCTCTGTTGCCCGTAAGGTTTTCACCGAACGCGGTATTGACGTGAACTTAGATACGCATAGCACCGAGCCTGACAAGCGTTTCGAGGTAGGCTCTTCGTATCTTGAGCGTGTAGATGGAGCTGGTGGCGAGGCTGTGGTTGAATCGCTTCAAGATATTGCACCAGATTTAGGCCGCTACATTGTCGAGTACTCATTTGGCGATGTTTATTCTCGACCCGGGCTGAGCCTGTGGGAACGCGAACTGGTCTCTGTGGCTGCGTGCAGCGCTTTAGGAACGTGCGTGCCTCAGCTGCATGTTCATATCAACGGCTTCTTGAATGTAGGCGGCACTCAAGACGAACTTGTGGAACTGATGATTCAGATAGCGGTCTATGCAGGATTCCCCGCCGCCCTAAATGCTATCGCCAGTTTGCGGAAAGTATTAACGGAGAATAATGCATAATGACGATGCGCGCGAAGTGGTGAAACCAGGGGTTTAAAGGTGGCTCTGTTCGCAGGTCGGCGCATAAAAATATACGGGTGGCTCCCTGAAAATATGTCAGGGAGCCACCCGTATATTCTTATCAAGTTATATAGCTATTCGGCTATATGTACTACTCAAACCTTATTTTGTGGGGTACGAAGGTGCTTCTTCGCCAGCCATGCGTTCGAGCACGCGTACTACCTGGCAGGAGTAACCGAACTCGTTGTCGTACCAGACGTACAGGATGGCTGAGTCGTCGGTGACGACGGTGGCAAGCGCATCCACGACACCTGCGTTACGGGAACCCACAAAGTCGGTGGAGACGGCCTCATGCGAATCGGAGTAACCGATCTGGCGGCGAAGCTCACCGTTGAGGGCAACCTGGCGGAAGACCTCGTTCAGCTCATCCTTAGAACCGGCGGGCTTAGCCAGCTTCACGTTCAGAATAGCCATCGAAACGTCCGGGGTGGGAACGCGAATAGCGTTACCGGTCAGCTTGCCCTCCAACTGGGGGAGTGCCTTAGAAACAGCACGTGCCGCGCCGGTTTCGGTAATCACCATGTTCAGCACCGCCGAACGGCCGCGACGATCACCCTTGTGGAAGTTATCGATCAGGTTCTGATCATTCGTGAAAGCGTGCACGGTCTCCACGTGACCGCGTTCCACACCGTACACGTCATCAAGAACCTTCAGCGCGGGGGTAATCGCGTTGGTCGTGCAGGATGCCGCCGAAAGAATCTTATCGTCGTCGGTAATGATGCTATCGTTCACGCCGAAGACAATATTCTTCATATCGCCCTTACCGGGAGCGGTCAGCAGAACGCGGGAAATACCGGGGCGCTCAAGGTGCTGGGTCAGCCCCGGAACATCGCGCCAGCGGCCGGTGTTATCGACCAGAAGCGCATCCTCAATACCGTACTCGGTGTAATCCACAGTGGTCGGATCTGACGAATAGATGAAACGCACCGGCAGACCGTTAGCAATAATGGTGTCGTTCTCGGCATCTACCTTAATCGTGCCCTTGAACGGACCGTGCACCGAATCGCGCGCCAGCAAAGAAGCACGCTTCTCAAGATCGTTCTCGGTATTCTTGCGCACCACCACCGCACGCAGACGCAGGTTTGCCCCCAGCGATGAGGAACGCTCCAGCAGAATACGCGCCAACAGACGGCCAATGCGCCCGAAACCATAGAGCACCACATCCTGCTGCTTAACGGTCTCGCCCTTCTTACCAACCGATGCGCCAACCTGCTCGGGCAACCACATGGAGAAGTCGGGGGAGCCCGCATCAACATGCTGGCGATGCAGAGCCGCAATGTTGATCGAGCAGGGACCAAGGTTAAGGTCAAAAAGTGCCTGAACCAGCTCTAGCGTATGCTCGGGGTTCAGCGGGGTTCCATCAACCTTCGCGGCACCATCATGCAGGCGCAACAGCTGAATAACGGACTTATTAACCAGGCTGCGACCGTGAATATTAAGAACTACACCGTTCTCGCGGTTTAGCTTACCGATGAGGGGAATCATCTCTTCGGCCTGGGTTTCGCGGGCAATCCACTGCTCGTGAGTGTTTTCGGGAGTCGTCACTCTTGACCTTCTTCCTCAATGGACGTCTTCGTCGGAATTTGTTGTTCGCGCCGATGCGCATGCCCAGCTTATCGGGCAGCACGCAACCGACTCTGCTTTAAGTCTAACCTCTGCGGCGAATGGTTTTATTCCCTCACGCCGTCGAATCTGTGAAATCTAGCACGCTTTGCACAATGCACTACGCCCGAAGCCAATAAAGCCCACACAAGCCCTCACACAAGAAGCGAAAACAACGGGGATAACACACAGAAACACACTCCACCGCGAGGCAACCTTGAGTAGAATTGAGACATGTTAACTGTCATCGGTGAAGCACTCGTAGACGTCGTCCACAGCAACGATGCCCCCATGCACGCCTACCCCGGCGGATCTCCCCTCAACGTCGCCGTAGGCGCCGCGCGTCTAGGGCACAAGACCCGGTTTATCGGCCACTACGGAACCGACGAACACGGCGCCAGCATCGCCGCGCACCTGAGCGCATCCAAAGTGCAGGTACCCTTCGAGCCGCGCGCCGCACGAACCTCAACCGCGCAGGCGTATATTGGGGAAGACGGCGCGGCACGCTACGAATTCGATATCGACTGGAGCCTCGACAGCTACGCCGACGACATTCTAGCCCTAGCCCCCAGCTGCGAAGCGCTGCACACCGGCTCTATCGGGGCGATGCTCGAACCGGGCGCCCACGTGGTTGCTCAAGCACTCACGGCGGCACGCGAAAGCGCCCTCATCAGCTACGATCCAAACTGCCGCCCCACCATTATTAGCGACCGTGCCCTCGCCCAGAGCTGGGCAGAAAAATTTGCTGCGCTCGCGTCGGTGGTGAAGGCAAGTGACGAAGACCTGATGTGGCTATATCCTGACCGTTCCCTTGCAGAAACCGCGCATGCCTGGCTCGACCTCGGCGTAGAGCTGATGGTGATAACCCGCGGTGAAGGCGGGCCGATCGCCTACACCCGTGCATACCCCAACGGGATTGAAGAACCGGCCTATCGCGTGGAGGTCGCAGATACCGTAGGCGCGGGCGATTCGCTCATGGCGGCGCTGATCGCCGCACTCCTCGACAGAGGCATCAGCGGTGCCCAAGCACGCACCAAACTTGCCGCACTCACCCGCGAAGATATTCAAAATCTGCTACGATTCTCCGCAACGGCGGCGGGAATTACCGTCTCGCGTTCCGGAGCGAACCCGCCCACCCGCGAAGAACTTAACGCCGTACTCAACGGCTAAGTCAGCCACCCAACCAAACGAGGAGGACTACCGTGACTAACAACCTCGGCACCGCACCCCTGCCGCGTGAACCCTACGCCGGGCTGCCCGACCTGCCGCTCTTCAACCTGACCTCCACCGACCTTGAAAACGGCGCCGCCGCGCCCACCGCCATGCTCTCGGCGCTCTTCGGCGTGCCCGGCGGGCAGGATCAGTCTCCGCAGCTGAGCTGGTCGGGATTCCCCGAAGAGACCAAATCCTTCGTTGTCACCTGCTACGACCCGGATGCGCCCACCCCCAGCGGGTTCTGGCACTGGACCGTATCAAACATCCCCGCATCGGTTACCGCGCTTGAGACCAACGCGGGCGCTATCGTCGGCGGTCAGGGTGGCGCGGCGCTTCCCGCCGGGGCGATAGCGCATCGCAACGACGCCGGAACCCCCGGATTCGTGGGTGCTGCACCTCCAGCAGGGCACGGGCCGCACCGCTACATATTCTGCGTGACTGCCGTGGACGTACCCGAACTTGAGGTAGACGAAAACACCTCGCCCGCCGTCGTGAACTTCAACCTCTTCTTCCACGGCATCGCGCGCGCCTTCTTAACCGTCACCTACGCAGAACCGGCGGAGTAGGCGCTTATTCTCGCATGATTAAGCTCATCGCCAGCGATCTGGACGGCACGCTCATCGGGCCTGATTTTCGTTTTCGCCCCCGCACCCTGCACGCCCTAGAGGCGGCGCGTGCGGCGGGCATCGACATCGTGTTCGTGACTGGGCGCCCGAGCCGTTGGCTTACCCCGCTGCGGGAACAAACCGATTTTGACTCCTACGCCATTTGCTCGAACGGTGCCGTAGTGTATCATCTGGGCGCCAACGAAGTAGAGGCGGTTAACGGCGCCGAACCCGCTGTGATCGAGCGTGCCCACACTCGGCTTGAGCCGATATTCCCCGAGGTCACCTACACCCTCGAAACCGTAGATACCGTCTACATTCAGGGTCCGCACGACGGGGGAGACGTGCTTGAGGGCGCTCGCGTGGTTGAATCCTCTATGGCGGAGGCATTCGTGGCGCTCGGCGATACTCCAATCATTAAATATCTGGTTCGGGTGCCTGGTATGGACCCCGATATTCTGCATGTGCGTGTAGCGCAGACCGTGGGTGAGCTGGTGTCGGTCACGCGCGGGGTTGTGGGCGAGCCGCTGATCGAGATGGGCTCGAAGACCGTGAATAAGGGGCGCACTCTCGCCCAATTTGCCGCAAGGCACGGTATTGAGGCGCATGAGGTGATGGCTTTTGGCGATATGCCTAACGATGCCGAAATGCTGTGCTGGGCGGGTCGCGGGTATGCGATGGCATCCGGCGAGCCTGCGCTGATTAAGAAGGTGGGGCGCACCTGCCCGCCCTTCGGGGAAGACGGCGTGGCGCAGGTGATCGAGTCGATGCTTCGGGGGCGCGGTGAGGCACAGTACCGAGCGATGTAGCCTCGCGACTGCATGCCATGCGGCCTCATTCAAATCCTCATCTAAATTTTTGCCTCTCATCTAAAAAGTTTTGGATGAGAGGCGTATTTTTTTGGATGAGGGAGCCGTCGAAAGTACGTACTGGGCATGAAACGGTCGTCTATATAGAAATAATTCTTTCTATTATCGCTTATACTAGAAATAATTCTTTCTATATGAGGGTATGGAGATTATGGCGTATATTCCCACCAAAGTGCGCCGGGCCGCGCGGACGATAGGCGAGCAGCTGCGCATCCAACGCAAACTGATGGGTCTGACCGCCCAGATGGTTGCGCAACGTGCAGACATTACGACCGTGACCCTGCGGCGCATTGAGCAGGGCGAATCGGTGCGTACTGACGTACTTTTTCGTGTGCTGCGGGTGCTCGGCATGCTGGATGCGGTCGTCACCGCTACCGACCCGTACCTCACGGATGTCGGCCGCCTGCGTGCCAGCGAAAAACTACCCAAGTCGGTGCGCATCCCTAAAAGCGAAATGGGCTGGTAACTATGAGTGAAACAGTGCAGGTTACGACAGTGGCAGGCGACCGTGAGGTAATCGCTGGTCGTCTTTTCATCAACCGTGGAACCGGAGTATTTCACTACGATGCAGCATATCTAGCGAATCCTGCCGCCTACGCTCTTGCCCCATCGCTCCCTCTTGTTGCTGGCGCACAGCCCCTTGATGGGTTGGGCGGGCTGAGCGATTCTGCCCCTGACAGGTGGGGACGTAAACTCTTGCAGCGTGCACGAAAACGCACCTCGCTCAGTGAGTTCGACTATCTTCTGGGGGTAGATGATGCCGGGCGGCAGGGGTCTTTACGATATTGGATAGACGATACCCCGTTAAGCTCCGATGGTACGGGTATACCCCATGAGCTGGATTTGCCCGAACTGCTGACGACAGCGGATGCTATAGAGCTTGATCCGTCTGCCGTAGATGATATTCAGGCGCGGCGTCTTTTCCGTGCTACCGGCTCGCTAGGCGGCGCCTGCCCAAAGGCAAATGTGCTGATCAATGGCGAGTTGTGGCTCGCAAAGTTTCCTAAGCCTGTGGGTGATGAGTGGGATCTCATGGGGTGGGAGTACACTCTCAACCGCCTGGGCGCTGATCTGGGTATTATCGTGCCGCAAGCGCGCCTGCTGAAAATTACCGATATTAATGGTGAAGATCGGCATATCTATGTGGCGCGTCGTTTTGACCGCCTGCAGGACAGTCGGCAGCGCATCCCCTATATTTCTGCGATGACGGCACTGGAAGCGTCCGACGGCGATGGCGGGGACTGGGTCGATGTGGTGGAATATGCCCGAGAAGAAGGCGCAGATACCGAGCAGCTGTGGAAGCGCGCTATGCTTGGGGTGCTTGTGGGGAATACCGACGACCATTTGCGTAACCACGGGTTTTTGCGGTTTGGGCGTGAATGGGGAATAGCCCCGTGTTTCGATATGAATCCAACCCCTGACGGTGATACCCATCAGCTGGCTCTCTTCGGCGATCCCTCATATGAACCTTCTGCGCTTGTCTCTAAAGATTCGCTTTCTCTTTTTGGAGTATCTGAGCAGGATGCGCACGGCTGGCTGCGAACCGTAGCTCCTCTGCTGGAACGTGCCCCGGAACGCGCTCGCGGCTATGGGGTGGATGCGCCCAGCGCCTCTGTGATGCGCCCACGTTTTGAGCGTGCAACACAAGCAGTGCGGGAACTGAGGGATTAGAAGTTTATGATAAGCGGTGTATTTCAGAGAGTTATTTAGCGATAAAATATAAATATATTTTTAAAGTATAGATAATGCATGAACCCTTGGAGTATAAGCATAGCATTATGAAATGCCTCTATAGATCGTGAAATAAATTTATATAAAGCTGACATGCTTAATATTTAAATTAAAGTTAAGTATTTGTGTAGATAAAATTTACTTTTATTTTTTGCCAGATATTTGACACGGGTCAAAAATATGCCTATATCGAGAATCAGAGTTATTTTTTATACTCATCATCCGAGTTTTTCCTTTTGAAAAAGGAATAATAAACGATCTGCACAAACACAACTACAATGATGAAAAGGATTATTGGAACTAGTATGTATTGGGGTATATCTGTATGCCTATCCAATATATCCAATCCAAAGATAACAATAAGGAACGCCATTAGATAGTCTGTTTTTGTCTTCATATTTTTATTATAACATTCATTTTGGAGGGTTAAAGTTGAAGGGTAAAAGGCTTATAGCTTCTGTTCTTGCACCTGCCCTAGCTGGCGGTGTACTTGTGGTGCTTTCGCCACCAGCACATTCTCATCCTTGTGGGTACTTTACTGAGTGGGAAGAGCATGACTCGTGGGCGCATTTGTCAATTTTTGGCTTTTTCGATGTAGATCCATTCGGAGGCAAGCGAGAAATTGCACACTATGGGCACTGTACTAATGACGGCTCCAATGTTAAAGTCCACGTGGATACAGCACAAGGAGGGGAAGAGCTTTGTCTTCAGCCGGGTGACACACGTCTTGGGTTCACGAGTATGCATAAGAAAATTTCTAATGCATACGCAATAGGCTCATGTTAGGAGGCTTTATTTCTCATGAAGAGTAAGTCCAAAATATTTGCTGCGGCTCTGATCACTTCTACATTTTTTGCAATATCAGGTTTTGTTTCTGCTGCTCCGGCTCATGCGGCGTCCCCGTGTGGATGGACCGCCGATGAAACGTGGTGGTTTCCGGATGAATATGCTGAAGCCGGAACTTATAACCACTGTGGTGATGGCAATATGGGTGTTAAGGTTCAACATACATATGCTGAACGGGATATATGTGTTACTCCTGGAGAAACCAGGCTATTTGCAGATCCTGCCATTGGTGCTATAACTTTCGCGTATGCTACGGATCCGTGCTAATCGTATACCGTAATTTTGCGGTTCCATGTTAAAGCTTAAGCAATCGAGTATTGGCGGGGGTAATATTTTACCTCCGCCAATACATTCTTAACTATTTAATCATTAAAGGATACATTATATAATCTAAAGCGAAAAATTTGAAGTGGCAGTCTCATTACTGCTTGGTATCAGAGTAGATGATTGTACTCAAAATATTTTCAGACGGTTGATGGGAGTGTGGCTAATGAGTGCAGGGTAAAGTTCTGTATTAATTTAATTATTCTAACTAGGCAATCACGCTTACTTCTAGACAGTTAAGTTGTTTTTCATTATGCTTATTATGATTCAAGGGGTGGCTCTAAGCGCAAGTTACCAAATTCTTGATAAGAACTTGAAGTCTGAAAATCTATAGGGTACGCACGGTTAAGAGCTATTTTTTTAGTAACACAGAAGTCGTATACAATTTTTGCAAAGACAAGAATGAAGATGATGAGAACTGTCGGAACTGTTACGTATTCAGGGATATTTATGTTCCAGTCGAGAAGATCCAATCCGCACATAATAATGAGTAGGGTCATGAGGTAGTTCGATTTCGTCTTCATCTTTCCCACTCTAACATTGCCGAGTGCAAGAATTCTTGCACCTATCAGCTTTATAAAGCCATATAAAGCTGATAGGGTGGTGTGTACAAGGGAAGGAGTGCATCATGCCTAAGAGTTTAGCGACCGAAGAGTTCATCACAGGTGTTCTACACGATACTGAGCGGCGCATCCGTGAACAGATCGATCGGGGTGAAATCACTCCCACTGCCGAGTCTATGCAGGAGCTCTCGAACGCGCTCTCGCATACGGTTGAAGTGCGCAAGGGTGCGCGGGGGTCTGGGAAGTATATTGGCAAGGTGAAGGACAGCCGCAGCACCCGCGAATACCTTGGCGGCATCAGTCTGCAGGCCCTCAACGATAGGGTGCGCAAGAACAATATTCTGCGCCTCAAAAACAAGGCGGGGCGTAACGGATATCCGGTTTTTCAGTTCAAAGACGGGGCAGTGGATCCGCAGGTTCGGCAGGTTATTAAAATATTGTTAGATAGCGGTCTTACCGAGTGGGGTGTAGCTTTTTGGCTTGCTCGTCCGTCGAAATTCTACGATAATCGCCCCGCAGTTGAGTACATGAAGGACTCCGAAGAGAACTTCAAGCTCGTTGTTGCTCATGCTCATGAGGACGCTGCTAACCGGAGGGCAAACTACTGATATTTCTTGATGGGACAAAAAGCGGGAGCGTTTTCTTCATTCGGGAGCACTTTAACCGCTCCCGAATGAAGAAAACGCTCCCGGAACTCAAGGGATTGTGGGCAAGCCCAGCAGTTAGTGTCCCAGCTCGTCGTGGTCCCTGTCAGTGAAGGGTTCCAGCGGGTCGCCCGCCGCCCTAGTGCGTTTGGCGATGAACGTCATCAGGTGGAACACAATCAAGGTCGCCGCCGTGCCGAGTGCAATACCCGCGAACGACAAGCCCGAGAACTCCCAGGTGTAATCTGCGATGCCCACAATCAGTGCAACAGCGGCGGTCGTCAGGTTAATCTGATTTGAGAAATCCACACGGTTTTCGCTCCAGATGCGCACGCCGAGCATCCCGATCATGCCGTAGAGCACGGTTGCGGCACCTCCAAGAACACCCGCCGGAACGGTCGCAATTGCCGCGCCAAACGCCGGGAAAAGCGAGAGAGCGATCGCGAAAATCGCGGCTACCCAGTATGCCGCCGTCGAATACACCTTGGTTGCCGCCATGACACCGATATTCTCGGCGTAGGTGGTCGTACCGGAACCGCCGCCAAAACCGGCGACAGTGGTCGCTAAACCGTCCGCCATGAGCGCGCGACCCGAGTACTCATCCAGGTTCTCGCCCGTCATGAGCGCCACCGACTTCACGTGCCCAATATTCTCAGCAACCAGCACCAGAATCACGGGAATAAACAGCCCGGCAAGCTCCCAGTGGAACTCGGGGCTCTGAAAATGCGGTAGACCGATAATGCCCTGCTGCTGCACGGTCTTTTCGATGGTCGAGAAGTCTACCTCGCCGCGCACAACCGCAGTCACATACCCGATGATCACGCCCAACAGAATCGAGAGGCGACCAATAATACCCTTGAACAGCACCGAAATCAGGATAATCGAGATAAGGGTTACGAGCGCGGTGATGGGCGCCTTCATGAAGTTCGCTTTCGCACTCGGTGCCAGGTTGAAGCCGATGAGCGCCACGATCGCGCCGGTCACCACGGGCGGCATGAGCTTCGTCAGCCAGCCGGTACCTGCAAACTGCACAATAACACCCACCAGGAAGAGCGACAGGCCCGCCATGACGATGCCGCCGAGCGCACCCGCCGGGCCGTGCTGGTTTGTCGCCGCCGCCAGGGGTGCGATAAATGCGAAGGAAGAGCCCAGATACGAAGGCACACGCCCGCGCGTGATGAGCAGGAATAAGACGGTGCCCACACCCGAGAAGAACAGCGTGGTTGCGGGCGGGAAACCGGTCAGCAGCGGGACGAGGAAGGTTGCGCCGAACATCGCCACCACATGCTGGGCGCCGATGCCGATCGTAATAGGCCAGGCGAGGCGTTCGCTCGGCGCCACGACCGAGCCGGGTTTAATACTTCTGCCGTCGCCGTGCAGACGCCAGCCAAAACCGGATTTCTGTGTGTTCATGGGATGCGATCTCCAGGTGAAGGTGAGGACAAAATTCCCAGTAATTTTACACCTGTTGAGCCTGGTGTGCGCATTGTAAAAAGGCTCTTTATTTGAATAAAGAGTGTTTTTTGCCGCTTTATTCAAATAAAGAGCCTTTTTAGGGTTGGGGGAGGCGGTGGCAGGTTGCCGCTACAGTGCCGCCTGCAAATCCTCTAAGTGGTCGTACTTTGAGAGCTCGAAACGCAGATGTCCCTCAGTCGGCGACTGCACCGGCAGGAAAGAAGCCTCACGTAAACGCCGCGCAGTCGGCGAGGAAGCAACGTAACCGGCGCCTCCAACAACCTGCAATTCAAAATGCGTAGCAATCGTTGCCAGATGCGAAACACCTAGACGCAAGCTCAACAAATCGCGACGCTCGGCACGCTGCGGCTCACGCGCCAAACGCACCAGCTCATCGCGCAAGCTCTCGTACTCGCCTACAATCAGCGGGAACTCAGAACTGAAAATACCCTGCGAAGCCTCAAGATGCTTCGAAGCCTCCACCAGCGCACCGGCGGCAAGACCCAAGCAGAATGCGGACTGCACCAGCAAGAACGGCGCGGTCACATCGTTAAGGAAGCCCTCAAAATTATCGGTCAGAATATCCTCGGTCGGCACAAAAACATCCTCAAAAATGATCGTGCCAGACTCGGTTCCGTTGAGCGCCAGCAGGTTACGGTGATATACAACCTTCAACCCCGGAACATCCTGGCGAACCGTCACAATATACCGGTTCGGATGCCCCTCCTGCGCATTCTGCACAGCTACCGGCAGCACAATCACGCCGCCCGGGTACAGGTTAGAAGCCCACGACACCGTGCCGTTGAGTTTCACACCGCCCTCTACCAAAGTGCCCAAAACCTTGATCGGTGCAAGCCCCGAAGCCTCCTTATACGCTGCCGCCATCGCGCTCGTACCGCTCGTCGTGGCCTCAGCCAAACCCTCGGGCAGCTCACGGTTCACCGCATCAAAGAACGCAATCGTAGAACGATGCGCCCACAGCGAGAACCCGGTTGTCGCATCCTGCGAAGCAAGGTCAAAAGCAACCGAAACCTGCGGAAGCAAAGACCCGGTGCGCCCCAGAGTCAGCAGACCATCCTTCGCAATCTCGCGCAGATTCTCAAACGGGGAACGCTCACCGGCATCGACGGCATCTGCGTGTTCGGCGGCAAGCGCAAGCACGCGCTCGCGCTGAGGATAATCCTCAAGAGGTTCAAGAGTGAATTCAGACATGGTAGAGAGCTCCTATATGCAATGTGCAGGTGTGCTTATGCGTGTAGCTTGAAGAGACGGTCGATGGGGGTGCTCACGGCTTTGCGGGCGCGAAGTACCGCATCCTCATCGGGTGCGTCATAGAAGCACAGGCACTTGGCGGTATCCTCACGCACATAGGTTCGCAGGAAGGAAACCTCGGGCACCTCGGCGTACTTGGGTGCGTTCGCCTTCTTGCGAGTCAGGTACTGCTCCATTGTGATTTCGGCGGGAATATCCCACTCAACCAGGTAGTCTGCATCTTTCTTGAGCTTCTTGATGTCGTCGAGTTCTGCGCCCACCAAGCGAACCTCGTCGGGGCCAACCACGGATGCGCGCTCGCCAATGGCCGCAGTGAGGGCGGGTGCGAACGCGGTATTCTCAGACTCGATGATAGCGAAGATCAGCTTGTGATCGGCGGAAACCTGGGTTTCGATGAGCTCCGCGCCTTCGTTCAGGGAGTTAGAAACGGTTTCGATGAGTGCGGTTGCCTCGTCCTTGGATGCGGTTGCTGGGGTCAGCTCGATCAGGTACAGTGCCATGTCTGTTTTCTCCTTAGATAGGACGTTGTCTTTTACCTGCCTGTGCGGCGGGTCTGGCATATACCCTAAACCGGTCGCGGGCGCGGCGCATAATGTTTTTCGCTATGAGTCCTAAAACGAAGATTTAAGAACCCTTCACCCGTCACATGAAGTAATGCGGAGACACAAAACGTCATGTTACAGCGGTGACGGGAATATTTATACGGCGTCTAATGTTCGGGGCGGGTTTAAGATCCTGACGGTTAGGATACGCAGCGAGCAAAACCTGACTTTTGGTAGCGTAACTGGCTGACTTTTGGTAGCGTAGAATGCCTCTATTTACTATCTGACTAGTGAAAATACGTGTTTTGTCAGATCTGCTGATGAGGGGCTTATTCTGCCCTTATGCCCCTGCTGGCTAAATAGCGTGCAGTAGCTTGCCCTAGCGAGAAATGAGACCTCTATTTTCTCAATAGTATTCTTAATGAGAAAATAGAGGTTCAAATTCTCATTAACTGCCCGTACTTACCTCATTTTTTAGGGCATTCCCTATCATGCAGCAGAAAGGAGCGTGGGGTATGCCAGCCATCTCATGGGCTTCTCTTGATTGGGAACAGCAGCCTCTGTGGCAGCATCGTGACCCACTCGTATCCCGTCGTGCTCGTCAGCGGAACACTGGCGAGTTTAAAAGTGCCGTTACACCGCGCATCGCCGAGCAAACACCTCAGCTTTCCCCGCAGCTACATACTCTGGTGCAGGACTGCACGCGCACGATTACTCGCTTCGACGAGCAGCATGCGGCGTTAGGTGGTGTGCCATTTGCGGCGGTGCTTTTGCGGGGTGAATCGGCATCAAGTTCGCAGATTGAAAACCTGACGGTTTCAGCACGTAGGTTATCGTTGGCGGTGGTGGGCGCTTCCAGCTCTGCCGTGGGGCATAATGCCGAGTTGGTGGCACGCAATGTTCGCGCCATGCAGGCAGCTTTAGGGGCGGCAGAGAGCCTGACCATTGAATCTATCGTGCATATGCACCATGAATTGACGGCTGGCACCCTAGATGACGCCGGGAAATTCCGCCAACAGTGGGTGTGGGTTGGCGGGCAGTCGCCTGTAACAGCAGATTATGTGGCACCGCACTGGAAGCTAGTACCCGCCGCCATGAATGACCTCGTTGAATTTATGGCGCGTCGTGATCTTGACCCGCTGGTGCAGGCTGCCATCGCTCATGCACAATTTGAGACTATTCACCCTTTTACTGATGGGAATGGGCGTACCGGTCGGGCGCTTATTTCGGCTTTGCTCATGGCCCGTGGAGTCACCGAACATGTTGTGCTGCCAATTTCTTCGGGGCTTCTGCATGACGTCGCAGACTATATTGCGGCGCTTACCGCATACCGCGCTGGAGATATAGAGCCTATGATCCGGTGCTTTATTCAAGCTTCAAATGCTGCTGTCGAGAACGCTCGTATTCTGGCAGAGGATATCTCCGGATTGCGCGATAAAATTCTGGGAACAGCACGTCGAACAACATCCGCTTTGAAGGCGGTCGCCGATTTTTGCTGCACCGAACCGGCTTTTACGGTACAGATGGTGGAGCAGAATACGTCTGTGGCACCGGCAACGATATACCGCATTATCGCAACCCTTGAGAAAGCGGGGGTGATACGCCGTGAGAAAACCTTTGTTGCGGGTCAGCGCGTATGGACGGTTCCTCACCTTAACGATGCGCTTGATGCATTCGCGGCGCGTGCCGGGCGGCGCATCCAGGCTGAATAATCATGTTGTGAGAGGCTCTATACCCCTCCTGGAATATAACGTAGGCGGCATATACCCAAGTCAAACCACAGAAATTAAAACTGGTGGGTGCATCTTCAAGTGTTGAAGATGCACCCACCGCTATATATGCCTAAAACGGAATACTACCTCACATCGCGCATAAGTTTCTGGATGGGTGCACGGCAGAGGAAGAGGACAATACCAGCAATAACCGAAACGGCACCCACCCAAACAAAGTAAGAAGCCTCAGTGTCTTGGCTGTAGAACTGCGCGCACCAACCCGCGAATGCGGTACCCATCGCCAGCGAGGTCCAGTAAAGCGCCATCATGTTCACCTTATAGGCTTCGGGCGCGAGCCTGGTGGTCAGCGCCATACCCGTGGGCGAAATCGTAAGCTCGGCAACAGTGAAGATGAACATGATGATAACCATCCAGTAGACCGCCACGCGAGAGACACCCACCTGCGTGAGGAAAACCCAGTATGCCGGGCCGATAATCACGAGCGCGAGTGAGAACTTGGTGGTTGTGCGCGGCTGCCGATCGCCCAATTTCGTCCACATGGCGGCGAACCCCGCCCCCAGAAGAATCACGAAAATAGGGGCAAGGGAATTGACGAGGGTCGGAGGAAGATCCATGCCCAGAATATGCCAGTCGAGTCGCTCATCAGAATAGATGGGAATGACCGTGAACTGCTGCTGGTAGAGCGCCCAGAAAATAGCGTTGGCAATCCAGAGGGGAATAAACGCCCACACCCGCGAGCGTTCGGTGTTGGTTACGTTCTTGGCGGTGAGCAACTGAATAAAGAGAGCTATGGCCCCGATGCCGACGGCGCTTACCACCCACGTGGCGAGGTTGCCTGTAGTCATCCAGCCCATCATGACCAGCAGGAATGTTATGAGAGCTATACCTGCCAGAACACCGGCTAGAATACCGTTCTGACGTGGGGTGAAAGGAACGGTTACCTCGTGCACCGACTCGGGCAGGTTCTTGCGAGTGAGTACATATTGAATAAGCCCGGCCGCCATGCCGATAGCCGCGATTCCGAAGCCGAAGTGGAAGCCTAGCCAACCCCATCCCCAGCCGGTTAGTGCCGGGCCTAAAAGCGCACCGATGTTGATGCCGATATAGAAAAGCGTGAACCCCGCTTCGCGTTTGGGGTCGTCTTTGCTGTAGAGCGAACCGACCAGAACCGATGCGCTGCTTTTGAGACACCCTGAACCGATCGCGACCAGAAGCAGACCGGTGATCACGCCAGCTGCGCCGGGCATGACCGCAAGGACAATGTGCCCCGCCATAATACCGATAGCGGAATAAAAGAGGGTGCGTTCGGGGCCTAGGACGCGGTCGCCCAAAATACCGCCGAGGATCGCCATGAGGTAAACGGTTGCACCATACGCTCCCATAGCGCCGGTGGCTGCTTCTTTGGGGATCCCTAATCCGCCGTCTTCGATAGAGTGGTACAGGTAGTAGAGAGCAAGAGCTTGCATCCCATAGAATGAGAACCGTTCCCACATTTCCACGGTGAAAAGATTGGCGAGCATCGGCGGATGCCCAAAGAATGTTCGCGGCTTATGCGCCGCTGGTTGCGTGGCTACCATAAAGCCTCCCAAGAATACACAGACCGGAAGTGTTCTAGGTTATATTTCCTTAGTGTATACCTGTAAAATGCATATGTATACAGATGTTTGTGCAGAAATTAGGCATAAATTCCGTATTTACTCTGCATGAAATCTCATGTCTAATGGTGGGGCTGGGGTGTATTGCGTGCACGCGCGCGTGCCTTATGACCTCAAAATTTTGTAGAGTTGATAATGTATCTCACGAGACTACAGAGGAGAATCCATGAATAACGTACCCCAGGTAACCCCTGCCGATGTTCCTGCCGGTGCCAAGATTATTGATGTGCGCGAAGACTACGAATGGGAAGGCGGCCACGTTGCTGGTGCCCAGCACATCACCCTAGGAACGCTGACCGAACGACTTGCAGAGCTGCCCGGCAAAGATGAAGAATTCTATGTAATCTGCCACGGTGGTGGGCGCTCAAATCGTGCGGCTGAATACCTGCGCCAGAACGGATACCAGGCGAAAAATATTGCTGGCGGAACAAGTGCTTGGTTCACCGCAAAGCTGCCCATGGAAAGCGAAAACGGGCAGGAACCTGCCGTCGTTCACTAATGACGCTATACCCTAAAAATTTGGAATATATCTGGTTTAACTAGTGTATATAGCCAAAACGACATATAAAGATGCGGCACCCCAGCCCCCGAAATGGCTGCTGGTGCCGCATCCTTTGTATTCGGGTCAAAACCACGCCGCTCAAGACCGACGGTAAAGCACTCTACAATAGGAAACGTGATTCTTCAGCACGATCAATACCCAACGCTGCACGTGCGTGCCCTCGACTTCGAGATAACGCCCGAGGCTGCATACCCCGTGATCGCTGCGGGTGCTCGGTACGCCTATTGGCTTGATTCTGCACGAGAAGAATCGCCCATGTCTCGCGTCTCGTATGTAGGGGTCGTCCCGCACTGGGCGGCTGTGTTGCGCATCGAAAACGCACGCGAGGCAACAAACCCGACACCTTGGGATGCCCTCGACACTGCGCTTGCCAGCATGGCTGAACCCGACAATATCGCCGAGCTGCCCGAAGGCTTGCGCGGTGGTTACGTGGGTTATTTCGGGTACGAGGCGCGTGCCGCCCTGCACCCCGGGCGCATCGGATACACACCCCGGCACACGGCGCAAACCCCGGATTCTCTCTGGATGCCCGCCGTGCGGTACCTGACCTATGAACATGAAACCCGCCGCGCGTGGCTGCTTGGTGATGAACCCTGGCTTGAGGAAATCGAGCCGCGTTTGCGCGAACTGGCGCGGGAAGATTCTTTGCGCGACGAGGCACAGAGCAATAACGCGCCTAGTGGCGATAAACCATTGATCCAGCATGTGGAGCATCTGCTTTTTGAAGCCCCGGATTGTGAAAGCTATTGCGCAGATATTGAGCGCGCACAATGGCATATTTACGAGGGGAATAGTTATGAGGTGTGCCTGAGCGCCGAAAGTACCGCGCGGGTAGAACATCCTCTCACGCCAGATCAGCTTTTTGAGCTGTACCGCACTCAGCGCAGGCACAATCCCGCACCCTATGCCGCCTATTTGCGGTGCGGCGATTTCTCTGTGCTTTCTTCGTCTCCTGAGCGTTTTCTGATGGTTGATACGCACGGAAACGCCGAAACGAAGCCGATTAAAGGGACGTGCCCGCGCGGTGCGAATCCTCAGGATGACGCCGCCGCGGCTCACTGGCTGCGGCACGATGCGAAAACCTGTGCCGAGAACCTGATGATCGTCGATCTTTTGCGCAACGACCTCTCGACGGTGAGTGACCCCGCGAGCGTGCAGGTTCCTGTACTCATGAGCGTGGAAAGTTATGCAACGGTGCATCAGCTTGTTTCTACCGTCACTGCGCGTCTTAAACCCGAAATTTCCGCGGTGCATGCCAGTGCGGCGTGCTTCCCTGGCGGATCTATGACCGGCGCACCCAAGCCCTCAACAATGAATATTATTGAGGATCTAGAGGCGCGCCCCCGCGGCGTATACTCGGGTGCTCTCGGATTCTTCTCGGCGGATGGCGGTGCCAATCTCTCTATTGTCATACGCACCTTGGTTGCGCACGATAACGGGCTTATAACCCTTGCCGCTGGCGGCGCGATTGTCGCCGATTCAGACCCGAACGCCGAGTACGAAGAAATGCTGACGAAACTGCGTGCGGCGCTTCCGCCGAGTGTGGGGCGCATCGTTGAAAAGGGTGTGAGTAAGCAGAGCGTCGCCGCGACCGACCGGGAAAGCCCAGGAATATTATGAATTTTGTCTTCGATATTGACGGCACCACCAGCTTTAACGGCATGGTGATTGAGCCCGCCATTGAGCGCGAAATCTATGCGCTGCTGCGGGCGGGACACCGCATAGTTTTTGCCTCCGCCCGACCGGTGCGCGATATTCTGCCCATGCTCTCTGAGGATGTGCGCACGCATAGCGGGCTGGCGCTGATCGGCGCGAACGGTTCGCTGCTGTATCGGGACGGGCAGCTGCGGGCGCGGGAACACCTGGATGCGCATAGTTATGCGAAAATTCGGGACCTTATCGAACGTCATGGACTGCACTATATTGCGGATTCCCTGGACTCTTACGCCTTTGATTTGCCCGATGCGCATGTGCTCGTGGAGCGGCTAAACCCCGAGGGAACCGACCGCCTAGTTTCTTTGAAAGACCTGGAGAATCCTGTCAAAATAATTCTGCTTGACATCAATAATCCGCATCTTTACGCCGAGCTTGAAGAGACTATTGCGAGCCTAAACCTGCATGTGACTAAGCACCAGGATGCCACCACGAGTATTGACTTGGCACCCGGGGGAGTGCATAAAGTTTCGGCTCTTCCGCAGGCGCTTGGCGCGCGTCCGGGCGAAAAACCCGACCCCTATATCGCGTTTGGGAACGACATGAACGATGTAGGGCTGCTTGAGAGTGCTCAGTATGCGGTTGCGGTGGGCTCGCATGAATCCTTGCTGCCGCTCGCAGATCTGACGGTGGACCCGCATCCGGATGCGGTCGCCGCCGCCATTCGCGCACTCGCGTCCCCGCCCGCCTTGTAAAAAGGCTCTTTATTTATATCAAGCAGTTTTTAACGCTTTATTCACTATCAAGGCTCTTTTGATGCGGCATGTTCGGTGCAGTCTGAAATCCGACGAACCATCGCAGAATACCCCTATTTCACATAATTTCGGCTATGCTCTAGAGGTGGTTTCACAAAGCCATCTTTCCGCACACAATATTTGAAGGAGCATTACCGATGAGTGAAAACATTACGTCCGGTCAAGAAAAACCGCAGAATTCCCCGTCTGTTCAGCAAACTTCTTCTCAGCAGCCTATGATGCAGCCCGCACCGACAGTTTACGCCTCTGCAGCTTCAATACCAGCCATTCGACCCAAAATTACGGCGTTGGCTATGACCGCTTTTATAGTCAGTCTGGCGTGCGCGCTCTTACGCCTCGTTGAGTTCGGTACCATGAGGTCTGCCATGAGCTCTCTGCAGACTGTGGCTGCGATGAATGGCGGGCAGTCACTCAGAAACTACAGTACTCTAGAATCGTTTGTGTCCTTTATTTCTCTTCCGCTGTTCCTCAGCATTATTCTGTACGTCCTGTTCGGTGTTTTCATCTACCGAGGATACAACTGGTCGCGTATCGTCATGACCGTTATCGCTATTTTGGCTCTTGCCGGTATTGTTTTGCACACGTTTATCACATCGGCGGCTTTGAGCGGCATGAATGAAGAAAGGTCATCGCTCGCGCCCGGTTTTACGTCTTCCCTTTCCACGCTCATTGTGATCTACGTGGTGTTGTTTATTGCTAACGTTGCCCTGATTGTTTTCTTGTGGCTGCCCGGGACCAACAGGTTTATGCGTGACTCCAAGGCGTACCGTCTGGCACAGAATCCGATGGCTCAGCCCACAGTCGTACAGGCGCAGCCCGTTCAGCCCCAGGCGCCGCACCAGAACTAACCTGCATATTTAGGGGCAGTAGGTGCTAAAAAGGCTCTTTATGTGAATAAAGAGCCTTTTTTACGCGGCAGAGAGCCGGGACGCACCCCTAAGGCACCTAAGGCATAGCCCTGGACACCCACCGCCAGCCCGTGCCCGGGGTAACCCGCTAAACTTGAAATATGACTAAACTTTCCGAAACCCTGCCCATCGAAGAAGCCCGCGAACGTTTGCGCCAGCTCATCTCCGAGCTTGCCGTGGTGCGCGGTAAAGTGACTCTTGCCTCCGGGAAAGAAGCCGACTACTACGTCGACTTGCGCCGTATCACCCTGCATCACGAAGCGTCGCGTTTGGTCGGTCAGGTGATGCTCGATCTGCTCGATCGTAACGGCATCGAATTTGAGGCCTCCGGGGGTCTGACGATGGGCGCCGACCCGGTTGGTTCCGCAATTATGCGCGCGGCGGGCGATCAGGACCGCGCTATCGATTCGTTTGTGGTGCGTAAGGCGCAAAAGTCCTACGGCATGGGTCGCCAGGTTGAGGGGCCCAGCGTTGAGGGTCGCCGCGTGGTTGCTGTCGAAGATACTTCCACCACCGGCGGGTCCGCGTTAACCGCCGTGGATGCACTGCGCACAGCGGGCGCCGAGGTCGTCGCCGTCGCCGTCATCGTAGATCGTGCAACCGGGGCGAAAGAACATATCGAGGAGGTTGCCGGGGTTCCCTGCTTCTACGCCTACTCCAAGGATGATTTAGGGCTCGACTAGGGGCTTTGTAGATGCCCGTGCGTGCTGGCAACCAGTGGCGTGCGGGCATCGCCGCACCGCCCGCCGCCCAGATTCATTCGCCGCGCATCCGGCACTATATGTACGCGCCATCAGAAAGAAACCATGAGTTCCCCAAGCCATCAGACCCCCCTTGACCCCTCAGATTCCGGGCAGGATTCCCGTGTGAACGAGTCTGCAGAGCCGCAGAATACACCGCAGGAGTACCCCGAAAGCGAGGCTTTCGGAACTCCCCGGTTTGAGGTTGGCGTCGGCCCCTGGGAGGGTGAGTGGCCTGAGGGTGAGCATTGGGATGAACAGCTTCTGCGCGAGGGCGACCGCCGCAATGTGGTGGATAAGTACCGTTACTGGAGCATGGAGGCGATTATCGCCGACCTTGACACGCGCCGCCATGATTTTCACGTCGCGATCGAGAACTGGCAGCACGATCTGAATATCGGTACCGTGGTGCGCACCGCAAACGCCTTTTTGGCGAAGGAAGTGCACATTATTGGTAAGAAACGCTGGAACCGACGCGGTGCGATGGTGACCGACCGGTATCAGCATGTGCGGCATCACCCCACGATTGAGGACTTTGTGGCGTGGGCGCAGGGCGAAGGGCTGGACATTATCGGTATCGATATTTTTCCGGATTCGGTGCCGCTTGAAACCTACGATCTGCCGAAGAACTGTGTGCTGGTTTTTGGGCAGGAAGGCCCAGGGTTGTCGGAGGAAATTCACGCCGCCGCACGCGATACGCTCTCGATCGAACAATTCGGTTCAACCCGGTCGATGAACGCGGCAACCGCCGCCGGGATCGCGATGCACGCCTGGGTGCGCCGCCACGTTTTCGGACAGAAACCTTAAAGCAAATACACCGCGAGCAGGTAGGATTTTGCCGAAAAGGTAGGAAAATCCTACCTGCTCGAACCAAAAACCACCTGCTCGCGGTGTTGTGTAGGGGAGTGAACCCCTAGCCCACCGGAACGTTCACGTTCACGAGCGAGAAAAGATCCTTCGGATCGTCCGGGTTCGCCACCAGGTCAATGAACTGCTGCAGATCGGTTCCCCGGGTTGCCTCGCGTGCATAGCGCAGCGCCGAGAAATCAGCGATCGCAAAGCCCACCGAATCGAAGAGAGTAATCTGCTCATCCGAGACGCGCCCGGGTTCCTCGCCAGTCAGCACCTTCCAGAACTCCACCACGGGGAAGTCCGGATCCTTCTGCTGAATTTCACCCTCGATGCGGGTCTGCGGCGGGAACTCCACGAACACGGTCGAACGATCCAAAATCTCGCTCTCCAGCTCGGTCTTGCCGGGGCAGTCGCCTCCAATAGCATTCAGATGCACGCCGGGCTTCACCTGCGAATTTAGAAGCACCTTTGCCTGCTGCTTATCGGCGGTGCAGGTGGTAATAATATCGGCATCTGCAACGGCCTCGTCCACGCTGGATGCGGCATGAATCCTGAACCCCAGCGGCTCCAGATTACGGCGGAACTTCTCGATAGCGGCAGGATCAACATCGTACACCACAAGGTCTTCGATGCCGAGGACGGCGCGCATCCCAAGGGCCTGGAACTCGGACTGTGAACCGGCGCCGATCATTGCTATCTTCCGCGAATCCTTGCGTGCTAGATGTTTAGCCACCATGGCAGAAACAGCGGCGGTACGAAGGGCGGTCAGCAGGGTCATCTCCGCGAGGAAGACGGGGTATCCGTTATCCACATCAGCCAGCAGACCGAACGCGGTTACGGTCTGGTATCCACGTGCAGGGTTTGAGGGGTGCCCGTTCACGTACTTGAAGGAATAGGTGATGTTATCTGAGGTCGGCATTAACTCAATCACGCCGAAGGGGGTGTGGGATGCCACGCGCGGAATCTTATCGAAGCTCTGCCATTTCTTGAAATCTTCTTCCAAGAAATTCACCATACCGGCAATAATATTCCCAACGCCGTCACGCTGAATCCACTGTGCCATGGATGCAACATCAACAAATTCAACCCTGTGGTCGGTCACGATAAATCTCCTTAGTCGTGAGAGGCTGACATGAAATACTGAACCAGTATATCAGCGGTCAAATGTATAGATTATTACTGTGATGTATATAATATTCCCCGGAATACGCTGACAATATGCATGACATTATGTCAGCGTAGTGTGTGCAATATCCGGAAAATAATGTGTGTAAAAAGCTACTTCCGATCCTCATCCGAATCATCGTCGTGTTCGGCAAGTTCCGTGAAGTAATTCTTGTACACGCCCTCATTCGAGAGCTTACGCGCCATCGGAGGAGCCGCAATCACCGGAACAGCGCCCGTGAAGCCCTCACGAACACGCGCAATCTCATTCACGCGATCACGCACCACAAACCAACCAACAATGAGCAGCGGAATCACGAAAAGAAGCGAGATAAGAGTCCATGTGCCCACGGGGTAGTCGAGTGCCATCAGCACAATAACAATAGCCATGAAAGCCAGAACCGACCAGTCGGCAAAGCGCCCGCCGGGAGCACGGTACTCGGGACGTGTGTACTTTCCTTCCTTGGCCAGCTTGAGGAACTTCTGGTGCGAGAGCGAAATAGCAACCCAGGACGCCATCGTACCGAAGGCCGCAATATTAAGGACGACCTCAAACGCCTGTTCGGGAACAATGAAATTCAGGACTACACCGAAAAGCCCCACCACGCCGGTCAGCAGAATACCCGCCACCGGAACGCCGGACTTAGAAACCTTAGTTGCGAACTTCGGCGCAGACCCGGCAACACCCATCGAATGCAGAATACGACCAGTCGAATACAGGCCTGCGTTCAGCGACGATGCGGCGGCGGTAATCACGACCAGCTGCATGATTGGGGCACTTGCGGTCACGCCAATATTGTCGAAGAAGGTTACGAAGGGCGACTCGTCATCGCTGTAGACGGTGTACGGCATGAGCAGGCACAGCAGCACTACGGCGCCCACGTAGAAGATGGCAATGCGCCACACCACAGCGTTGATAGCGCGCGGAATAATCTTCTTGACGTCCTTTGTTTCGCCGGAGGTGGTGCCCACCAGTTCGATACCGGCGTATGCGAACACAACGCCCTGCACAACAATTAACGCCGGAAGAACACCCTGCGGGAAGAGCCCGTCATGTGACATAATCAGCGGAATACCGGGCTGCACGCCGTTGATGGGCTGTCCGAAGATGAGGTACCAAATACCAACCGCCATGAAGGTCAGCAGTGCCAGAATCTTGATGAGTGCAAACCAGAACTCCAGCTCGCCGAAGAGCTTAACCGAGACTAGGTTCAGGGACACGGTCACAATCACCACGATGAAGGCGGTGAGCCATTGTGGTAGGTCGGCAAAGAATTGGTTATATCGCCCAAACCAGGAGATGTAGATAGCAATTGCGGTCGCATCCGCCACCGCTGTCATGGCCCAGTTGAGCCAGTACAGCCAGCCGGAGACGAACGCCGCCTTTTCGCCGTAGAATTCGCGGGTGTATGAGACGAACGAACCAGAGGAGGGGCGGTGCAGGATCAGCTCGCCCAGTGCGCGCAGGATCAGATAGCCGAAGAACCCGCAGACGGCGAAAATGATCGCAAGCATAGGACCGGCCTTTTCGAGGCGCCCGCCTGTCCCCAAGAATAGACCGGTACCGATAGCGGAACCGATCGCAATCATTTGAAGTTGTCGAGCGCCTAGCCCCTTGTGCAGACCTTCCTGCTCATGAGCGAAGGCGTCTTCGTGGTCTGGTCGCGTCATAGGTTTTTTAGGTGAATCGAGACTCATATTTTTCCTTATGACCTGCAGCGCCCAGCGGGAACGATGGTGTACCTTCTCAGGCGCCACAATACGGTATTGTTCCATGCGGATATATAGTAAATCCCGGAAACCGCATGGAGTTTTTTAAGACTATAGCAGACCAAGTATAAGAATGTTACGGGGAGCACACCCCGATAATATGCGTGTCAATGCATAATGTACGTACTGCTGTGATGCCGGGAATATTCCGAAAATTGTTATTGGAATTTAATAAATACAGTTTGTTCCCTGCTATAGCAGGGAACATAAAATTATCCCTGGCTCACAGAAAAAATGCGTGTATGTATACAGGCAGGGTGTACAGGATGCGAGGAGACGGCGCTCGCTTGTCGTGGGTTTAGCTGCCGCCTAGTGCGTGAATCTTTCGGTCGAGGCGCTTCTTGCGGCGGGTCAGCAGCCACCAGCCGGGTACGTGAAGCGCGGATTTGCGCCCCACCTCGATGACGGAGGGGAGCTTCTTCTTGGCGAGGGTGGTGTCGATCTCAAGATCGGTGGCACCTTCGGCGCGCATCCGTTCAATGAGGGCGAGGGATTTGGCGACGGGTCCGCCGCCGATGACGTGCGCGTCCATGCGGGCTTGAATCGCCGCGCGGCGTTCTTGCAGGCGTGCCAGCCGTGCGTTCTTAGGGTTATTTTCACCCATTCGGCGTCCCCCTCATTATGATGACAATGACTCTCAACTACGGACTAAAATGCCTCATCAAAGCCCGAAATAAGCCGAAAAACCGGCGCTTTCAGTCTACAGAAAACCCTAACCCCCTTGGTAAAATAGTCTCTGTAGATGGCGTTCAGACACGCCGACAAAACCACGGGAATTTACGTTTTCCCGCACCCTAGTCAAGGAGTCAGCATGGCTATTGCAACCCCCGAAGTCTACGCAGAGATGCTGGAGAACGCGAAAGCAAAAGGCTTCGCCTACCCGGCAGTAAACGTCACCTCCTCGCAGACCCTCAACGCCGCTCTTCGCGGTTTCGCTGAGGCTGGTTCTGACGGTATTGTTCAGGCATCCACTGGTGGCGCAGCGTACTGGTCGGGAGCATCGAAGAAAGATATGGTCGCTGGTTCCCTGGCATTCGCGGCATACGCTCGTGAGATCGCCAAACAGTACGACGTGAACATCGCACTGCACACTGACCACTGCCCCAAGGACAAGCTGGATGGCTTTGTTCTTCCCCTGCTCGCCGAGTCTGAAAAGGCTGTGGCGCGCGGCGAAGACCCCATCTTTAACTCCCATATGTGGGATGGTTCCGCTATCGATCTTGACGAGAACCTCAAAATTGCGGCTGAGCTTCTGGAGCGCACCAACAAGGCAAAGATCGTGCTTGAGGTTGAGATCGGTGCCGTCGGTGGCGAGGAAGACGGCGTTGAAGGCGCTATTGATGACACCCTGTACACCACCGTTGATGACGCGGTGAAGACCGTTGAGGCTCTGGGTCTGGGCGAGAAGGGGCGCTACATTGCGGCGCTGACCTTCGGTAACGTGCACGGCGTGTACAAACCCGGTAACGTGCACCTGCGACCCGAACTGCTCAAGCAGATTCAGGACGAGATCGGCGCTAAGTACGGTAAGGAGAAGCCGTTCTCGCTCGTGTTCCACGGTGGTTCCGGTTCGACCGCTCAGGAGATTGCGGATGCGGTTTCCTACGGCGTGATCAAGATGAACATTGATACCGATACCCAGTACGCTTTCACTCGCCCGGTCGCCGGTCACATGTTCACCAACTATGACGGCGTGCTCAAGGTTGACGGCGAGGTCGGCAACAAGAAGGCATACGACCCCCGCGTGTGGGGCGCTAAGGCTGAAGAGGGCATGGCAGCTCGCGTGGTTGAGGCTTGCCAGCAGCTCGGCTCGGCAGGCACCTCGCTGAACAAGTAGGTAATGCTTAGCCGGTTTGCCCCGGCATCAGAAGGCTCTTTATTCCAATAAAGCGGGTTTTCCACCGCTTTATTGGAATAAAGAGCCTTTTTAGTATGTGTGTGAGAGGTCTGCCGGGCGAATCCGGCGAAAATAGTCGCCGTCGTGAACGGTGTACATGGTAGTTTTAAATTTATGAGTGAGCAATCATCGAGAGAAAACTTTGTCGAACAGAATCCACAGGATGCGGTAAAACCTGGGACGGCGTCGCAGCCTTCCGACGATCAGGCTTCGACGGTACCGAGACAGTATACGTACCCGGGAGCTGCGAACCAAACGGAGGCGTCCATAGCCGTGACGACGGCATACCCTAAATTCCCGTTCCGTTGGCTGTATGGGGTGCGCATCATAATCATGGCGGCGAGTTTATGGTTTAGTGTACGGAGTTTCTACATCCTTATTACCATAATGCTTGATGATTATATGTGGTTTGCTTTCAAAAATTTTATCGAAGTGGCGCAGGTTATTGGATATCCGGTCTACGAAATCATGCAGATTATCGCGGCAGTACTATACCTGCGGTCCAAAGGGCTTGGCTATATTCTGGGCGTGAATATCCTCGGTTTAATCGTCCAGTTGCCCTCGCTACCTAAACTTATTGAGAATCTTCTGCGCTTAGATATTTTCTTTGAATATGCCGAAGCTTCAACGTACTTAGACTGGGGACTGTACATTATTGACGTAGCCCTGTGCATATTCTTTATTGTCATTACAATTCGCGAATATTCTCGCCGCCAGAAAATGAAGACGGCTCAAGCTCAGCCTGTTTACGCGGCGGCTCCATATACTTCTGTACCGCCGACCGTCATGCCGCACAACCCTGAAGCGCCAGCACAGGCACCGACAGCACAGACTCAGAATCCGCCGGAGCCGCCCTTAATGTAGTCTCTATACTCCGTAGGTTGTGAAATACATGAGTGCCCCGGACTCCTTCAAGGAGTCCGGGGCACTCTCATATAAACATGGGGGACGGGAACTATTCGTGCGGGAATGCGCGCTTTAGCCGCCGTATCTGCTTATGTCAATGGAGTAGGTTTTCCGATGCTTTATTGACGTAAAGAGCCTTTTAGCATTAGAAAATGTGTAAGGAATATATTCATTGAGAATGTTCAGGGGGTTTTCATAGAATATCCAGGGTGTAATCCTAGGGTGAAAATATGAGTACTGACCATGACTTTTCACCCCATAGTTCTGCTCGCGATGCGCCTGCAGCTCAAAGCAGCCGCAAGGTTCCTTGGTCGGATGTAGCCAATAGCGCCTCGGCAGGTCATGAACTTCCTGCGTATACAGCACTTTACGGTCAGCTGGGGGATGAGGAACTTGTTATCCGCCCTAGTGGAGAGCCGGAAAAAGATGCCGAAAAGCCGGAAAATCCCACAAGTTCAGGAAGTCCCGTAAAATCGCCGGAGAAGGCGCACGATTCAGTGGAAGTCTCTGCGGCAAAACCCCTAGGGCTTGAGAATCTCAAGATATTCTATGTTCTTCGTATAGCTCTGGCGTATATTCCGATAGTAGTTATAGCTTATTCGTGGATAAACTCTATGGCGCGGTATTCAACTTCATATCGCGAAGAAACTTCTGTAAATCTGTTATCGGTTGAACGGCCATTATCCCATATAGCAATTCTTGGGTTTCTGATGATTCCTTATGCAGTATATATTACGGCTGTACAGACCCGCGCCTGCGCAAAATTTATACGGCACAAAGATTACCCCTGGGTTGAAAAGGTGAATAACTATGGTCTTGTATTCTCTTTCGCGATGACCATGGTTACCGTTGCATACGATAACCCCTTTGGGTGTCTTATGGTTCTTTTTGACCTTGGGGTGAGCATTGTTTTCGTGAAAATGATGGGTTCAGGGACGGCAAAAACTAAACCTGCCGCCCGACCCCTAAATATCGCAGACCTCGATAGTAAGGAAAGTTCAAACAACAGTCTCAGTGACGAAGAGGCAGAAAAATAGCGGGATGTGAACGATATGCGTGATAGTTTTGAACTTATGAGCGAGCAATCATCGAGAAAAAACTCTGCCGGACAGAATCCACAGGATGCGGTAAAACCCTGGGCGGCGTCGCAGTCTTCCGACGATCAGGCTTCGACGGTACCGGGGCAGTATGCGCACCCGGGAGCCGCGAACCAAACGGAAGCGTCCATAGCCGTGACGACGGCAGACCCCAAATTTCCATTCCGTTGGCTGTACGGGGTACGTATCGCGTTCATGCTGGTGAGCCTGGGGATTTCCGTGTGGGGTCTATATAACTATGTGGAGTTTATGGCTAAGTATGGATTCGAGTATTGGGATGCAGAAGATTTTCTGCACATTCCATTGATGTGTGCATTTCTGGCATATTATGGCCTTCAGATACTCGCCGGTATCTTCTACCTCAGGTCTAAAGCGCTGGGATTTATTTTGGGCATCAATATTATTGGTCTGATCCGTCAAGCTCTAGAAATACCAACGCTAATTGATGTGATCACCCATATGGATGAATTCTTCCAGTACGCCAATGGCTTGGCGTACCTCTACTGGGTTCTATATTTCATAGACGTAGCCCTCTGCATCGTCTTTATCGTCATGGCGAATCAAGAATATTCCCGCCGCCGAAAGAATAAAACGGTTTGGACTCAGGGAGTACAAGCGCAAACCGCACAGCCTCAGCATGCACAGCCTCAGAACCCGCCGGATCCTCTAATGTAGCCGGTAGCCAGTTGTGAAAACATATGAGAGTGCCCCAGACTCTTTATCAAGGAGTCCGGGGCACTCGCATCTAAACATATTCAGGGCGGGAACTACTCGTGCGGGGATGCGCGCTTTAGCCGCCGCATCCGCAGCCACCGCATCCGCATCCGCCGGATTTGGTGGCGACTGAACCCTCAGAGGGAATGCCATCGCCGGTGTCGCCGCCCATGAGGTTCACGCGGTTACCAATATCGGGACCACCTACCACCTGGGGCTTTTTACCGGCGAGGGTCGCCGCGAAACCGGCGGGTTCGCGCAGAGCACCGGGTGCCAAATCGGGAATGGGAGTGAAGCCTGAGGAACCGCTCGGGCCGCATGCCGCCGCAGCCGCATTCGCCTTCGGCTTTTTGACCTTGTGGGCTTTCGAGAAGCGCGTAATCTGCTCGGCGGTCGGGTACATAAACGAGACCTTGACCTCGCCATTGACGAGCATAATCGGTAGAACGTCGGCACCGCTCATCGCAATCTGCTCGGCGACGGGCTCGCATTCCTCAAATGCTGAAGGGTAACTATCGGTTGAGTAAACCTCAATATCTACCCCCGAATCGAGTGCTTCCTGCGCAGCGCCCAAAAAGAGGGTTCGTTCCATATCGTTAGGGTCCTCAGGATTCTCGCCCGGACCCGGAATGAAAACCTCAAGGATGGTGCCGGCTAGTTCTTCGGTTTGCTCACTCATGCGGGAACACTTTCTCGTTGTTAGGGTTCAAGCCTTCAATATGCTCTAAGTGTACTCGTGTTTACCCTATGCAGGGAGGGCTTACAAAAATACTGAGCGATCGGCGAAATCCTCCAGAGCTCTAGTGCTGTGTCTGCCGCCTGATTGAGCGACTGCATCATGAAATATACTCTGGAAATTCGGCATATTATGCAGGCTGGGAATATTTTTTCAAAATCCCTCGACCTGTGGTGGACACAGTAACAAAAACCTGACGAGTACGGTATTCTAAAGGGAAAATACATGTATTTGCCTGTGTCGTTACACAAACGACATCTTTCGGGTGTTTACTACATCAAAGGAGATCTTATGTTTGGTTTCGGGAAGAAAAAAGCAGCGGCACCGACGGAATCGACCGCAACCGCTGATATTTATGTGGCACCGGTGACGGGAGAGTACCTTCCGCTGTCTGAAGTTTCTGACCCCGTATTTTCGCAGGGTGTCATGGGGGATGGCTACGCCGTTAACCCTACATCGAATATGATCGTTGCCCCTGCGGCAGGTACGATCGCCTTGATTCAAGACACCATGCATGCCTTTATGCTGCGCACCGATAACGGCGGCGAGGTGCTGGTGCATATCGGTATCGATACTGTAGATCTCAATGGCGAAGGCTTTACCTCGCACGCTAAGGTGGGCGATAAGGTTGAGGCGGGCGCCCCCATTATTGAGGTTGATTGGGAGGCCATTAAGGATCGTATTCCCTCCAAGGAGACGATGGTGATGGTGACCAACACCCCCAAATTCAATATTGTGAAGGACTCCGAAGAGCGCCGCACCGTCAACGCGGGCGATCACGTGGCGGAAGCGACCAAGAAGTAGAAGACGCGTAGAGCCTTGTGATGCTTCGACAGGGCAGAAGGCGCTGGTTTTCTCGCTCTGTCTGGCACGATGCTCCGGCTTTACGCAGCCTCGCTTTACGTAAGGTCTTGTGCCGCAGCTGCCGACGAGCAGACCTCACGAAAGAGGTTTTCTCATATGGTTTCACCGATTTTCGGTGGAACCATATTTTTTTAACAAAAACTTTTTAACGGGCAAAAGATATTGTCTCGAAGAAATAGGCGTGGGAAAATATTTGACAAAGATAAATTTTCTCGCTCAAGCAAAAGTGATTTACAGGTAAAAAATAGTTATGCTATTTATGTGACGCGTCAAGAAAATGTTTTTTAACGCATCCGCCTATTCATTCACTCAGCAACATATAGTATTTGGGAGTTCATACCCATGAGCCTTTCTTCGCAGAAACTCAACCGACGTACCGTTCTTGGCGCCACCACGCTTGGCGCTGCCGCCGCTATGATGCCCGTGGTGGGCGCATCCGCAGCAGAGGCGAGAATTCAAGGAAGTCTTCCCGGCGAGAAGGAACAGCCTGTCAATGATGAACAGCAGCCTATCCTCGATGAAGATATTGAATTTGACCCGGAACATGCGGCCTGGACCTTTCTTAGACAAAAAGAATTCTTTGTAGCACATCGTGGTTCGGGCGATATTAATCCCGAACACACCGCATACGCATATACTCAAACTGCAAGAAATGCCGATGCTATCGAAATTTCTTTGCGAACCACGGCTGATAATATTCCCGTTTGCATTCATGATGAATCGCTGATGCGCGTTACCGGACTTAATCGCAAAGTACGTGATCTTACCCTGCAAAAACTGCGTGGCGTTTACGTCAATATGCGCAAGACTCTCGGTGAAGGTACACCGCTGGAGCAGATTCCCACATTTGAAGAGGCCGTGGATGCGATCAACAACGCCCCCACCGGCAAGCGCCTTCCCCTCTTCATCGAAGCGAAAGACTGGCGCGCACAGGGTCATCTGTTGAAAGCTATCAAAGAACGCGGGCTGGCGCATCGTGTAGTGATCAAGATGTACCGCGACGGTCACGGCGGTTTCAACCCCAACTCAAAGTATCTGGCCCAAGCGAAAGCCGCGGGCTGCCAGACCTGGTGCTACTTCGACGCCAACGACAGCCTTGAAGGAATCCGTCAGCTGGCGGGATCCAACAACGTGGATGCGCTCGGCGTGCCCTACTTTGAATCCGTGCGCGGTCCCGGGTACGGTTCCATGGCGGATGATAAGGTGCGTGCCATTGTCGGCTTCGGCAAGCCCGTGATTGTTTGGGAGGTGCACCGCCGAAGCACCTACGAACACTACAAGAGCCTGGGCGTGCGCGGGTTTATGAGTCCCGACCCGTCATGGGTGTGCGGATGGAAAAAACAGGCCACGATCAACGTTGAGAGCGGCCGTCGGGAGCACGGTATGCTGCCCTCTAGCATCACCAACGCCCAGGATTATCCCGACTTCACCCGCGGGGCAATCGTGCACCGGCAGAATTACGACGAATCCTTGCTGCTGGGGCCGCTCGCTGCTGCCACTGACAGGGAACAGTACACCCTCGAATTCGCTATGCACTGGGATAAGAAACTGCCCACAACCACCTGGAATTACGGGTACATGGCGTTCGGTCGCAGCCACGACGGTCCGCTCGGTATCGCCGGGAAGTTCCGGGGTGCATCCGAGGACGGCTGCTATGTGCTCGCTCTTCGCCCCGGCGCGAAGGTTCGGGACGAGCACGGCAAATACCGGACGGGCGATCTTGCACAGCTGATTCGTCTTGACGGCGGGCCGGGTGCGTCTCGCGAAGGTAAGGTTCTGCACACCATGAGTTTGAAAAAGCCTATCAAGCCCAACGAGAGCATCGAAGGCAAAATTGTGGTGAAGGGCAAGTACTTCTACTTTGTGATTAACGGCCAGTATTCCGCGCAGATTCATGATGCCGCCTACCGCGGCCCCTACGTGCATTTCGGCCGCTACCACGGCAACGCAACCGGCGGTCCGCTCGTGCTCACCCGCGCACTTGCCCGTGAGTCTTGGGTATAAGCCTTTGAATCAGGCTGCCTGGGCGGCTTATTCACCCGGAAAATTAGATGGATAAGCCGCCGCGGGTTCGCCAAGAATAAGTTGGGCAGTGCACAAAAACTGTTTGACGTCAGGTACAGGTTACCGTAGCAATTCGGGCGGGGTTAAGGCGATGCTGATCTAGGTGCTACTCTAGGGGCATGACAACTTCATTCACCGATAAAAAAGCTGTAACGACTGTGAGCCCCGAAGCTCGGGACGCATGGTTTAAATGGCAACTCACTCCACCCGTTCCCACCTCATGGGAACTGCCCGAAGAAGCACGAGAAGACTTTGAAGATGCAATCATGCTCCTGCTCCTCACCGGCGAGGACGCCAGCGAATATGCGGATTACCTCAACGACTGCCTCGAAGAATTTCTAGGCGAATCGCAGGTCAAAGGCGACTTCTACCACGATATTGAACAATACGCTCAGAAAGTCGTGAGGGAGCGCCGTGCGCTCGCCGAGCGTTTGGGTGTTACGGGTGATTCTGGCAACTTGGCTGCGGCTTTCGCTGATTTGGAGGCGCACGGCGTGCTTGCGCGCGGTAAATTTTCGTGCTGCGGAACCTGCGCCAGCGCCGAAATCTGGGATGAGCGTGAGGGCTCTGACCGATGGAAGGGCTATATCTACTATCACCAGCAGGATGCCGAGAATCTGGCGGAAAGCGGGAGCACTTACATTGGCTTCGGCTCGTTTGAGGCGTACCCCTCTGATGAAGAGGCGTGGAAGAAACTCAGTGATGAGCAGCGCGCGGCCGTCACCCGCAAACATGAGGAACTATCACTCGCGTTGATGCTTGACACCGTGATCCCCACGCTGGAACGTTACGGCGTTAAGGTGACCTGGAACGGTAGCTACGATACCCGCCCGCGCCTCGATAACGTTGAGGTCTACGAGATTCCGTAAGCTATAAAACCGTGCGTGCGGTCCGCCGGAGGAGTCGCGCGCGAGTTGAGGGGCGCATCCTGTATGTTATACGGGATGCGCCCCTCTAGCTTTTTGTATTTTCTTACCGGTGCTCTCGGGGAGGTTATTCGGGCAGCAGGCTCAGCGCAATCTGGAAAAGGTGCTCACGGTCGGTCGAGGGGGACAGGGTTGAGCGCACCATAAACCCCTGGAAAGTGAGGATGAGCGCATCCGCTGTGTCGCTGACGAAGGCTTGAAGTTCGTCGGCAGAAGGTTTGCGTTTATTCTCTGCCTCAAGATACCGCTGACCCCAGGGGATGAGCGATTGGGCAACGATATCGTGCAGAGTGGTAAAAAGCGTGTTGGTGGATTCTTGCACCTCGGGAACGGTAAACGATTCCAGACGGATGCGCAGCATCGAGGTGAAGTTCGCTTCGACGGTTGAGGTGGCGAAGATCATGCGCATAATATCGCGCGGGGAGGGGTCTTTGAGTTCCCCGTAAGCTGCGGCGATCATATCGATACGCTGTTGAACAGTGGCGTAAAGAATGTCGCCTTTGCCGCTGAAGTGCGAGTAGATGGAACCCGAGGAGAGCCCGGATTCTTTGATGATGTCCGTCATGGAGGTGTGAGTGTACCCCTTGGCGGTAAAACATGTGAAGGCGGCGTCGATAATTTGGCGTCGACGTGCCTGTTTAGTGGCTTCGGTCAGACGTGGCATGCCTTAAGACTATACCTTTCCGAGGAGTTTGCGCTAGATAAAAATAGAATGTTTATTCTCTGTTGTGAGATTATAAACAAAATGATTATTGTGTTTGCATCCGGTCTTTATTCAGAGTAGAGTCTTACGTGTTGATAAACAAAACATATATTTTGTTTGGAGAGTTTCATGGCACGCACACCGGAGGCGATTACGCCCTCATCCTGGCGTAAAGTTATCGCCATCGCCACGCTGGCATCCGTCATCGTCAGCATCGTGATTCTCGCCTTCACGTGGCCCACTAAAGCCATGGAGACGAACCTACCCGTC
>NZ_KV793079.1:100737-103995 GCF_001808385.1 Rothia sp. HMSC08A08 | reverse complement strand
CCCGTCTCCATCGCGGGACCGGAAGCAGCCGTCAGCCAATTCGAGCAAGGACTCAAAGATCGAGGAATCGAAACCTTCGAGTTCAAACAGGCATCCTCGCGTGAAGACGCCGAACGGCAGATCAAAGAACGTGAAACCTACGGCGCGATCGTCTTCACCGAAGGTGCGGCGCCCGAGGTCATGACCGCGCCCGCCGCAAACGCATCCGCAAACCAGATGCTCACCGGCGTAGCCCAGCAGATGAACGCTCAGGTACAGCAGCAAGCTACCGCAGCTAAAACTCAGGCACTGCAGCAGGCCGCCCAGGCGGGCGGGCAGCAGGGCGCTATCGCCACCCAGCAGCTCGAACAGCTGAAAACCGAGCAGGAAAAACTGCAGCAGGCGCAGGTCAAAACCACCGCAGTCGTGCCGCTCGGCGAGGGTGATCCCAACGGTATGGGCTTGGCGGTTGCCGCATTCCCGCTTGTTATGGGCGGTATGCTCGGTGGGATCCTCAGCATCTCCCTCATCAAAGGAACCTTGCGCCGCTTCGTGACCGCTGGGCTCTACGGGGTTATCGGCGGACTCTTCATGACCCTTATTTTGGGCACCTGGTTCGGGTTCGTTCCCGGTGACTTCGGGGCGCTTTGGGCAACCTTCGGCGTGACCGTCTTCGCAACGGCCTCCTTTATGATCGGAATTTCCGCGTTATTTGTTGATGCCGCCGGTATCGGTCTTGGCGCCGTGCTCTCCATGTTCGTGGGTAACCCGCTCTCCGGGGCAAGCATGCCGTGGCAGTTCATCCCCGCACCCTGGGGCGCCCTCGGGCAGCTGATGGTACCGGGCGCATCCAACACGCTGCTGCGGAATATCGCCTACTTCCCGGATGCCTCAAACTCCCTGCAATGGGCTGTGCTGTTGGGCTGGGCAGGGTTCGGCCTTCTCGCCGGGGCGATCGGCTGGGCGTGGAAGGAACGCCGCGCAACTCGCATGAGCGCAGAGGATAATACCGCGAGCGTCGGTGCGAAAACCGAGACGAAGACCGAGCAGAACGCAGACGTGCCGGATAACGTGGAGATTCCCTGGAAAGCGGCAAACACATAGCGACTTCCGCCCTCCCGCGAGCAGATAGTATTTTCAAAATACTATCTGCTCGCGCCGCATGGGGGAGGTTCCTAGAATGGGAAGTATGAGCAAAGAGATCACCAGCGCCCGCATCGACGTCTGGCTGTGGTCGGTGCGCATCTTCAAAACCCGCGCACTCGCAGCCGACGAATGCAAAGGCGGGCACGTGCGCGTGAACGACGCATCCGCAAAACCCTCACAAAAACTCAAACAAGGCGACATCGTGCGGGTGCGCTACCCCGGCTGGGAACGCGTGTTTAAGGTCGAAAAACTCATCACCAAACGGGTGGGCGCGCCGATCGCCGTCACCTGTTACGAAGACCTCTCGGGGCCGCGCCCCGCGCACCTGTCGATGCCGCCGGTCGCCAAACGCGAACGCGGAACCGGGCGACCCACCAAGAAAGAACGCCGTGCCCTAGACGAGCTGCGGGGGCGAAAAGGCTAACCCAGTTCCGCTTCTCTCACCCCGCGATCGTCATTAAGACCCGCGAGCAGGTAGGATTTGGCCGAACAGGTAAGATTTTCCTACCTGCTCGAACCAAAAACCACCTGCTCGCGGAATAAGAAGCGGTCATAGCGTGAGACAGATAAACGCATCGCTGACGTGCCATCTTTGCGGGAGTAGGCTGTACCTATGAGCAACAAGGCCTCAGAACCCAACACATCAGGCGCCGCGAACACAGCCGACGGCACCGCCAGCACGCACGAACCCCAAAACCTGCTGGATGCGACCCCGCGCACCGGCAGCATCCCCCTTCACCTGGGGGAAGGCGGCGCGGACTCTGGGAAAACTCAACCCGAAAAATCGCTCAACAGGCGGATTCTGGCGCTCGCTGTACCCGCCTTCGGCGCGCTGATTGCCGAGCCGCTGTTCGTGCTCGCCGATTCCGCACTCGTGGGGCAGCTGGGCACCGAAACCCTGGCGGGCATGAGCATTGCGGCAACCCTCATCACAACCGTGGTGGGGCTCATGAACTTCCTCGCATACTCGGTGACCCCGGCGGTTGCGCGCGCGTTCGGGGCGCATCGGCTGGCGCACGCCTACCGCATCGGCGTGGACGGCGTGTGGGTTGCGCTTGGACTCGGCCTGCTCATTATGGGTGTGGGTTATATCTTTGCCGACCCTGCGCTGCGCGGCATGGGCGCGAACGACGCAACCATCGGCTATGCGCGCGACTACCTGCACCATTCGCTGTGGGGCATTCCGCCCATGATGATGATTTTGGCGCTCATGGGTACCCTGCGCGGGCTGCAAGACACCGTGACCCCGCTCAAAGTCGCGGGTGTGGGCACCGTGGTGAATGTGGCGCTGAACTGGGTGCTGATATACCCGGTCGGCTGGGGCGTGGCCGGTTCGGCGACGGGCACATCGCTCACGCAGTGGGGCATGGCACTTGCACTCGGTATATTTATTCATCTTAAGATGCGCCCGCAGGGCGTGACGTGGCGTCCCGATATTGCGGGGATGCGCGGCGTGCTATCCCTCGGTTCCTGGCTGATGCTGCGCACCCTCTCGATGCGCCTGGCACTGCTGTCTACCGTATTTGTGGTGGCTCGCCTGGGCGACGAACAGACGGCGGCATATCAGCTAGGCATGAGCGTGTTTAACCTGCTGCTCTTCGCCCTGGATTCCCTTGCAATTGCGGCGCAGGCGCTGCTGGGTAAGGAACTTGGGGAACGCGATCTGACGGCTGAATCCGGGCGTGCGAAAGTGCGTGAGCTCAAGAATCGCCTGGTGCGTATGAGCCTGGTGTACGGGGTTGTTACCGGCGTTGTTGCACCCGTGATCGGTTTCTTTGGGAACTGGATTTTCACGCAGGATGCGCCCGTCGCCACCCTCTTCGCGTGGGCTACCCTCGTGATTGGCGTGGGGCAGCCAATAGCCGCATATGTATTCGTTCTTGATGGTATCCTCATGGGTGCTCAGGACGTGAAATATCTGGCGATTGGCTCATTTGTGATGCTGGTTGTTTATGCGCCCGTCATTTTCGGGATCTACTGGGCGGTTTCCGGCGGTCTGCTGAGTGCCACGGTGGGGTACCTGGGGCTGTGGGCGGCGTACATCCTGTGGTACCAGGGCGTGCGTGCATTCATCTTCGGCCGCCGCGCCGCCTCGGATGTGTGGATTAAAGCATAGTTTTTCCGGGGGGGGGG
>NZ_KV793079.1:78085-100717 GCF_001808385.1 Rothia sp. HMSC08A08 | reverse complement strand
GGGGGGGGGGGGGTACGCGGAATTTAGGTGTTGAAGACGAGTTTTTTCACGGTCTTCTAGCTTACGCATCGCGTTGAGGCATCGACTGGTGACCCCATGGCATCTATGTGCGAACGGACTATACCCTTGGCGGTATGTGTGCTCCCTGAAACGGAGACGGTTATGCGATACGCAGCGTTCAGAGAAGGGACTGTACTCGCACCCTCACCTGAGGCTGGGGCTTGGAGCCTGATTCCGAAGCGCCGCCCTCTCGACTTGCTTGCGACAGTGAGCGCAGAACCGCCTCTTGAACATCGCGGACAATTTCTTTGACCGCACGGGAGCCGTCGATTCCAATCTCGATAATGACCTTCTGCCCGCCCGACTCGATGATAACCCCGAATCGGGCGGCCGCAGGGTCGCCGCTCATACGGCTGCCGATGGCTTTCAGCGTGGAGCCGATCCCCGGTTCAATGCCGCGCACTCCGGGAACGGCCGTGACTACATGAGTCAATTCGGCTGCTGAGAGGTTAATCGTCATCGTGCAGATCCTCAATATGAATATTGACGGTTGGGGACAATTCTAGGTTCTCATAACACGCCTGGCGCACCGCATCACGAACCTGTTGAGCAAGTTGGGGGAGGCTACTGGTTGTGACGTGTGCAGAGATACGGCAGAAGATCGTATCCGGTATTCCCAGCTCTCGCTGACCTTCGGGGGGTGGGGCATGTTTGAAGGAAGACTTGAGTGCGCGAGCTCCGGGTACGGAGTCTACACTGCGTCGCACTAGGGCGCGTAGGGAGAACTCGGACATACTATATGGCCCTAAGTCGGTCGGCGGCATCTCTACCTGGGCACCGTGGCGCGTTTCGGCGAGTACCGCATCCATAATATGGCGCTGAGGCATCACCGATGCGCTCGACTGTGCTTCCAATGTGTCCCAGGTCTTGTGGAGTGAAGCGATTAGACGCAGATACTCCCGTGTGGAGGCTTCGTCAAGCTCATAAGACTGAGCCGACTGTGTGGGCTGCGGTTCTGCGTGTGGGATGCGGGTGGTGGAACTCATTCCCACTCCTTCATATGGCGCATGACGAGGGAGCGGGCGCGTGCCAGCCTCCCCCGGACTGTGGATTCGGTTAGGTTCAGGGTTTGGGATATCTCCTCGTAGGACATGTCATCAACCTCTCGAAGCACCCAGACGATACGCAGCTCTTCAGGAGCGGATGCCAACAGCTTGGCTAATGCTTCTATCTGGGCGTTTACCTCACTGGACTGCGCCGGATCTTCGGTCGCTGTCGACGTTGTGTTAGGTAAGGCGCTCGCGCTCTCAAGACCCTCTGAATCGTAAGGGTCAGTGGCTCGGCGCTGAAGTTGACGAATAGTGCTGGTGGCCTTATTAGTGCAGATGCGCATGAGCCAGCCTCGGAAGGCATCAGGATCCCGAAGCAGATGAAGACTCCGCCACGCCTGGACAAGGGTCTCTTGGACGATGTCCTCACTATCGTGGCGGTTACGCACGATCATGTAGGCAGTGCGAAACAGGCGTCCCTGATAACGTTCGACGAGCTTTCCGAAGGCGTCAATGTCGCCGTCCTGGGCTCGCAGCACCAGGTACCTGTCTTTACCCTGAGACGCAGCGCTCGGATGAGGCACATGCTCGGTAGGCGGACCGGTGGACTGCCCTGCATTGCTGCGCTTTTCATCGGTCATGGTTATCAGAACCGCCGCTCTCTAATGAATGTTTGCCAGCCACAGTGTGGGCTGCACTCTGGGGTTTGGTGGCTTGTTCTAGACGCAGCAGTACGTCGATCTGACGAGCATGCTTTCCCAGAGAGGAACTAACGTCGTGGTCAAGTCGGTTCCTGAGCTCGCTCACGGTCCATGCAACCTCGCTGTTCTCTGCTACGGTGACGGTTGCCTGCACCCACAGGTTGCTGGGTGAACCGGTGACCCATACTGAGCACCGCTGAACCCCAGGAACGTCTTCGGCTCGCTCAGACAGCGCTTGGGCTATGACATCGGGGCTGAGTGTGGCCAGAAGTGTGCCGTCGGATCCTGTCAGGCGCAAGGGGGACGCGGCAGCCTTACGGGGTACCTGCTTAATGAGCAGAACCAAGCCAAACGCGACGAGAAGAATCGACCCGAGGACGGCGGCTGGCAACAGCCAGTGTGCCTGAGGTCCGACCCAGGTATCGACCCGGGTATCAGCTTTGGCGAGGACCGAGCTAAGCGCGGGCCATGACTGACCCACACCCATGCCGGAAGCCATAAGCCAGAGGGCTATCGCCGCGATGAGCAAACCGCTTACCGCAAGGACTATCCTATTGAGAATTCCAGATACCGAACGCATGGTTTTCTCTCTTTCAGCTCGTGTGCTGGATACGCACTCGGCTGTGTGCGGCTCCGACGGGTTTCAAAGTCTGTATAGCCTGCTCAGCTGCCTTCTGTGCGGCCTGGCGCACAGGTTCGAGGTCATCCAGAACGCTGAACACTGTCACATTCACGCGCGTTCGACGGACTCGAACCCTAGCGCTGTGAACACCATCGACCCGCTCGACATGGGCTTGTACCAGCCTTGCTAGGTCACGGCGTGAAATGGCTGTCTGACCGGGTACGTTATCTGCAAGAACCTCAGTGCGTTCAAAAGCCCCCGGCCACAGGGCAAGAAGAAACATGAACAGACTGCATACGATCACAAAGCAGGCTGCCGCGAGTACCGCTGGCGACCCTATAATCGTGGAGCCGAGCCCGCTGACTGCTGAGGATGTTCCATTCGGCCACGCCCCGTTTAGAAGCCGGTTTCCCAGCGCCCAGATTCCCAGCCCTCCTACGATGAGGAGCAGTAACGCCAGGATAATGACGGGCAAACTCCGCGATGGGCGCCGGATGAGATTTTGTACGGGGGTTTTCATCGCAGAGCCCTCCTTACCTGGTTGTTCGGATTGAGCCAGGAGATCTCAATGTTGATCTTCTCAACCCTCAGCCCGGTGAAGTGCTCGACGCGCTGGCTCACATGCTCACGCACCTGTTGCAGGGTTGAAACCAGTGCTGTAGGGAAGGTAAGGCCTAGATCTAAGTGAAGGACTGCAACCTGACCGTAGAGATCACACTTTGCCTCGGGGCGTGAATGGAAATTTCGACGTGCCCCGATCCCGAGCAGCCCTCCGGCGTTCGAGCCCACATTTGCGCTCTCGTAGGCAGCTTGAGCCGCGATCTGCGCAACAACCTGGGCGGGAATGACGGTGACGCCGCGCTGCTCCTGCCGAGGGACCTCAGACAGAGAGCCCTCGGCACTGACAGCAGCGGGCTGTGTATTGGTCTCCGTCATTACTTCCTCCATCGATTAAGGATGCTTTGGACATCGACCCGGCCCTCCAGGTAAAGACCCACCACCGTTCCAACCAGGCCGCATAGTGCCACCAGGATGAAGTCGGCGAAGGAACCGAAAGCAAGAATTGTTCCCAGGAATAGGCCCACCAAAAGGGCCAGGTGTGTTGTCTTCATAAAAGATCCTCAGATCGGGGACGTCGGAGTAGATTACTTGAGATCGGCAGAGTCAGCGGAAGCGGAATCGTCGTCGGGCAGGTGAACGTCGGTGACGTCGATATTGACCTCTACTACCTCTAGCCCCGTGGTCCCCTCAATCTGCTCGATAATGTTGCGGCGGATAGCATTGGCTACTTCCACAATGGAGACTCCATATTCGACCACGACGGTGACATCTACGGCTGCCTGGGTCTCGCCCTTCTGGACGCTAATACCGCCAGCAACATTGGTCTGGGCGTTGGGGATGCGGTCGGTCACGGCGCTGAAGGCGCGGCGTACGGCATTGCCCATATCGTACACGCCGGGAACTTCGCGGGTTGCCATGCCAGCAATTTTGGCAACAACATTCTCTTCAATGGTGGTTACACCATGCGAAGTCTGTAGGGGACCACGAGGAGTCTTGTCCTGCTGGGTTTCCTTATTGTTTTCGCGCTCGCGCTGCTGACCGGTTTGGGGAATGGAGTTATCGCTCATGGGAGCCTCATTTCATGTGTTTTCCGCTGCGCGGATTATGATGTTTGATATTTGCGGCACGCATCGAGGGCTGGGGAGTTTGGTCGCTACCCACGCCCTTTGTCCGTCTTTGCGGTCGATGGTGACGCTACTATAAAGACGCTTGAGACACTGAATTCCTCACGAATCAAAATAGTGATATATACCACTTTATTTTGATGAGCGTGTACACAGCCACGACTGTTACTCATGTTTGCTCGGCTCAGCTGCCTATCGTGCGAGTAGTTCTCATATGCGCCAAAGCGGGCTATGCGGAAGCTGGGAATAGTTTCTGCACAACCCGCTTAGCTTTGTTTCTGCGATGCTGAAGCGACGTAAGAATACGGGTTATTAGTTCTTTTTGCCGGTTACGCTTAGGTATATAGAGATTGCGACAATGGCGGCGATAATGGAGAGGATCCAGCGAATCCAGTCGATACCAGCGGTATCTGCAACGCCGAAGAAGCTCGCGATTCCTCCACCAACGAATGCGCCAACAGCACCCAAGATAACGGTCCACAGTGCCGAGATGTTCTGGTGACCTCGCATGATGAGGCGGGCCAGAGCGCCGATGATAGCGCCGGCAATGATCATTCCGATGAGTCCAAGCATAATGGTTCTTCCTTTGTGAGTATCCGCCATAGCGCGGACGCGCCTGAGCGGATGATGATATGGGGTCTTAAATGCGCAGATCGGTGAGGTTCCGCCTGAAAATTCAGAAGCAGCCGGGATTTCAGCTGCCTTTACTGTCACATATTGCGTGATTCGACGGGGCTGTTATCGCCTGCCGCCGTCTCTCAAGCCTACGGCGCTGATATGAAGACGCCATGAATGTGCAGATCCTCACGCACTTAACAAGTGTTTTGCATCACCCTTAGCGCGAAGGGTGATCTTACATCCTTTTGTTCTGACTCTTGCCTCCTGATGCCGTAGGGCAGGGAGGGTGGGGCGCTGGCAGATGGGCTTTTGGTCGGCATGGACTTGATCGGTGCAGCAATAAATAAAAAATCTTATTCTTGAGCATCCACTTTAATAATAAATTCGTGAATGCTGTTGTAAATTTTTAAATACATTATGGGAGTGAGGGGGTTTTATTAATAAATCCGGGGAAATTCCTCAGAATTGAATGAGAGTAGGCTGACAAAAATCTAAAAAAGGTTGTTTTGACGAATGTTCTGGAATTACATTAAAAATACTTCATGAATTCACGGATAAGTGATCATGAGGAAGTATCTTATATATCTATTTTTTGGGTTTTTCTGCATTATTAAATGCGAGGAGGTGGTGCACATACCTTGATGAATCGTGGATAAAAAATACCCAAAACTGTCAGGATTAAGAAAGAAATGAGGCGATACGCTATGAAAAAGTCACTCAAACGAACCCTGGTGGCCGGGGTTGCAGGCGCGGTTCTTGCGGCCGGTGCCGCTATTCCGGCGAATGCTGCATCCAGCACGTCAAGTCTCGTTCCGCCGCGAACTGAGATTGATGCCACGGTCCACGGGCCGGGGTCTAGCTGGTGGTGCCACAGTGTTATTTATGTGTTTTACACTCCCATTAACTATCAGGAGCCCCGGTATGAAACCGTAACGGCGTGCGGGAATGAAACGGTGACAAAACACCTGGTGTCAAACCATACGCAGGTGGCGGTCGCTGGCGAGGAATATCATCCGGCTATTACTGCTTCCCCGCGAGGATAGCGGCAAGATTGATATCCAGAGCGGTCTGTGGCAAATTATTGTATCTGCCGCAGACCGCACTGATGCTGAATTATTTTAAATTTTAGAATGATTTTTGATCCTAGGATTTAATGTAAAAATATTTTCTTGATGATATATACCGATCATTTTATGGAGGTTCAGCCGACACAGTTTAAATATTTTATAATTCTGAAGATTATGTATTCGGATATGCTTCTTCGAGGAAAGAATAGTCATCCCAGTACCCGCGATCCCACCACTCGATAAATTCGATGTTTTTACCTCCGCATCCGAGGGTGAGGAAATCTTCAAAGAAAATCAGACGCCCGGGGAAAATAGAACTGTCATGGCCCTCTATGCGCATTTTTTCGTGAAATTCACGCGGTGAAAGCCCCAGACTTACGCCGTCGAGGGTGTCACCATCCAGGATCTGCAGGGAGAACAGAACAACTTTTCCCTTAGCCAACCCAAGATCCACCACGCGTTCGGCGCCACCCAGAGTAACGCGACCCATGAAACGCTCACACCCGGGGAATGACGAATCATGAAGTTCTTTATTAAATTGTTCGCGGTAGTAACCAATAGGCTGTCCGAGCTCCAGATGGGGTGGGGCCTCAAACTGAAAATCCATATTCTTCACTTTTCCTGAGGGATAATGAAAATCCTTATAAAGTACCCTCGAAACATACGTAATATACCCAAAGGCGCATTATTTACTGAGTGAAGGCGTGCAAATAATCGGAACTGCTATATGTCACCGTGTGCTCGTTCCGGGCTCTGATAGTAGATCGGAGCGGCATGTAGCTGCTGGATCGCCTCAATAAAACTCGGGTCCAGCTCCCCCAACTCATCAAACCAAGACCAGTCGTCAGAGCTGGACTCATGCTTATAGGTCATAAGTTCTCCTTTTTTAGAAGACATATAAAGGTGGGTTGGGATCCTTCACTTCGGCCCGCCAGACTCTAAACCCTACGGTAAACCTCGTCGAAGGGCAGGCGGAAGCGCTCGCCCCAGATGCCGTGGCCGGGTTTGCGGATACCGCAGGCGACCACCATATTAATCTCGACATTGCGCGGCAGGTTGAGGAGTTTCTTCACGCGGTGACTGTCGAAGCCTTCCATCGGGCAGGTGTCGTACCCCGCCTCGGTCATTGCGAGCATAAACGTCTGCGCCACCAGGCCGCAGCTCTTGTGCACAACCACGCGATAATCGTGCTCCGAAACCTCACGCATCATCGGAACGAATAGGCCCGCACAATTCGCCATTGCCGCGCGGGATGCGCCCAGCAGACCAAAGCAGCGCGCGTATAGAAGTGGCATAGCCTTGGTGTAGTACATTTCCCAATTCTTGATGCGGTCTTTCTGCTTCTCAGGCGGGCTGTTACGCTCAACATTGCCGCGTTCAAATTCCAGCGCGGCTTTCGCGCGGCGGCGGTACAAATCCTGGCGTGTTACGAACACCACCATCTGCTGCGCGGTCTTGGCGGCCTGTTGGTGCATGCACGCAGCGGCGAGTTTATTCAGGGTGGCGGGATCAGTCACGTGGTAGAGCTCGTACAGCTGCATATTTGAACTTGTGGGCGCCAGCTGAGCCGCCTGCAAACACTCTTTGACAACATTGGCATCAATGGGCTGGTTCTCGTCGTAGTGGCGCACCGAACGGCGGCGGTTCAGCAAGTCTAGCAGGGACATTATGCGACTCCTTTCCACGGCGGCGTTCCGAAGGCATATAAAACTTGCCTTCACCTTTAAGGCTAGCGTTCGCGGGCGCGAAATTCACGCATAATTTTGGATATTTAAGTGAACGCGATGCCGTATAAAGCCCCTTGTGAGCATAGGTTTTATAGTGGAAAGAAGCAGGCGCAGTATAAGAACGAGGAGGCTCTGTGATACTTCTGAACATTCTTGCCCACGATACCCTCAACGAACAGGCTGATGCGCCCGGCTGGATACTCCCCGTTGTGCTTGGGGTTGTTGTTATCGCGTTCGTGGCTATCGGTGCCGTTATTCTCAAGGGTATTATGCGGGATTCGGGCGATACCTCCCAACGCGCCGTCCATAAAGCGGAACGCAAAATCGCCACAAAAACCGGAAAGAATCTTGGTCGCACGGCACACGATAAATACCGGGAGCACCGCGAAGAATAGCTGGCCGGTACGAAGAGATTGGGCGGGAAGCTACCCGGTGAACCAGTTTTCGGTGACCGTGTGCGCATCGAAAACCTGCCCCAAAAGTGGGGTTAGCGGGGAAATTCCGTGTTCACGCACCAGCGGCGCGGAACGTAGCACCGACTCATTCCACAAGTGAAGCGCCAGCGCATAGGTACGCCCAGTGAGTGCAGAAACCGGGTAAATTAGGGGACCGGGCAGGCTACTAAGTACCTGATACCCAGCCCCCAGATAAGAGTCCCGCGCGGGAACTCAGGGAGAGCAGGCTATTTGGCCCACACAACGAGCCCATCAAGCGGCTTGCGCGGCTTCGGGTCGATCTCGCGCGAGCGGTAGCCGAAGGTTGCGGCAACGGATACGCCGTAATCCTCGGGGTCGAGGAGCCCTTCCTCGGTGAGGAGCTGGGTGACCGCATCGTAGTCTATGCCTTCAACGGGGCAGGAATCGATGCCGAGCATCGCTGCGCCCGTAAGCATATTCGCCAGCGCAATATAGGTATTCTTCCTAGTCCACTCGAAAAGGGAACGCTCGTCGTCGGCGATCTTCATATCGTGTACCTGGAACTTTTTGTACCTGTCCAGCGCCATCTGCATCTGGTCTTCGGGAAGATTACGCTTCGCGAGCGCCTGCAGCAGGAAATCGGAATCGTAGCGGGCGTTCTTCTTCGCCACAATAATCACCACGTGGCTGGCGTCATCGAGCGTGTTTGCCATACCCCAGGCGATAGGCTTGAGCTTCTCGCGCAGCTCTTTATTCTGTATCACCAGGAATTTCCACGGCTCGGAACCAACCGAGCTGGGGGAGAGGCGCCCAAACTCAAGGATTGTGTTGAAGTCTTCATCGCTGATTGTACGGGCAGGGTCGTAGGAGCGGGTAGAAACGCGGCGCTTGAAAATTTCGAGTGCTTGTTCACGAGTGAGAATCATGGTTTTCCTTTTCTGTGCTGGGTTTCTATGACGGAATTTAGTATATCGAGCAGGGATGCGCCTCCCGCCGGTTTTTTCGCACAGCGTGATTGCGCAGGAACGGTCATGAAGGGCAGGTATTGATGCGCGAGCAGATAATATTTTGATGGGCAGATAGCTGATTGTTATCTGCTCGTCGAAATCCTATCTGCTCGCGGAACTTGAACTAGCTGTCCGGGTGCTTACGCCACTTTTACGGTGTATTCCAAGGCCTTGCTCGGGTACATGGTTACTGAGACGTATCCGTTGGCGGGGGTGCGCACATAGTCGAGGTAATCCTCCATAGACGGACCAAATCCCTCAACATCGTCTACGGCAATCACGGCGCGGTCGGCAAGATGCGGCTCCAACAGCTGAAAGACGGGAAGCACCAGGTCAGGCCACCCGTCGAGAAGCACAAAATCGGGGCTGAAATCCAAGTCTTGCAGTGTCTTCAGCGCATCACCTTCGCGCAGCTCGATATAGTCCGCAAGCCCCGCCCGCTCAAAATTTTTCCGCGCGGCCTCAGCCTTATGAGGCACGTATTCGCAGGTGATCACGCGGCCGCCATTGCGTTTTGCGGCGGCGGCAAGATACAGCGTCGAGATGCCGTAGGACGTACCAAACTCAACGATATTCCGCGCGCCACTCGCCAGCGCCTGCATATACAGAAACTCGCCCTGCTGCGGGGTTATGGGGATGTATTTATCGGTATAAAAATCTTCGTTCTCGGTCTCCCAATCAATCCCCCTGCCTAAAATCTGGTGGATTTTCGGCAGAAAATGCATGAACATGCGCTTGCCCTGCTTGAGCGTGGCGTCGTAGAGGTCATAGAGTGTGTTTTCGACCGGTGGGTCGTTGAGGAATGTGAACATTTGCGGGGTTAGTTTGGGCATGTGAATCTCCCGGATGCTTTGGCGCGTATTACCTGCACCACAATATTCAGAGGCATACCCCTGAAAATAGTGCGGTCATGTGATTCTTCTTATCATGCCAGCGTCAGCAGGGGGAGTACAAGGGATTTGCGCGAAGACGCACAAAAGCCGAAGCCCCCCCGTCCCAAACCGGGCTAACGCTCAAATCGGGTGAGGCGCATCGAATTGAGTACCACAAACACCGAACTGAACGCCATGGCCGCGCCCGCAATCATCGGGTTCAGCAGCCCTGCCGCTGCGACCGGCACCGCGATGGTGTTGTATGCGAACGCCCAGAACAGATTCGACTTGATGGTGTGCAAAGTCGCCCGCGAAAGCCGTAGCGACGTGGGGATCGCGCGCATATCCGAGCGCATCAGCACAATATCTGAAGCCTGCACCGCAACATCCGTACCCGAGCCCATCGCCATGCCCAGGTCCGCGCGGGCCAGGGCAGGCGCATCGTTCACGCCGTCGCCAACCATCGCCACCCGGTAGCCTTCATCCTGAAGCTGCGCGATAACCTCGGATTTACGTTCGGGCGTGACCCCCGCGAAGACGTTCTCCGGCTTAATCCCCACGCTGGATGCGATAGCCTGGGCAACCTCGGGGGCGTCGCCGGTCAGCAGTACAGGCTCTAAGCCCAGTTCGTGAAGCTCAGCGATAGCCTGCGCCGACTCGGGCTTGGGGGAGTCCGCCAGTGCGATGAGCCCCACAGGTTGCGGGGCCTTCGTGCCGATCGCGCGAGCCACAGCCACAGTGGTCAGCCCTTCCGAGCGCGCCTGCGCGAGCATCTGATGCTGCTTCTCGGTGAGTGCAACGCCTGTCTGCAGCAGGTATTCGGGGGTGCCCACCAGCACCAGGCGGCGGGACTCCCCGTCGGTCCCGGCGGGCACAAGCTCACCGCGCACACCTCCAGGCACGCCCTCAAACCCCTCGACGGTACCGAGAAACGCCCCATAGTTTTCTGTTGCAAAACGCGCAATAGCGCGGGCTATTGGATGCTCGCTCAGCGCCTCCACGGCTGCGGCATCGCTCAGAATAGATACAGAACGTTCGCTCTTTAAAGAGGCGTTTTCGGCCGTGATGTCGGTGAAATCGTCGAAGGTCCCAAAGCGTGCCACGCGCATTGTGCCTTCGGTGACGGTCCCGGTTTTATCCAGCACGATGCGGTTCACTGTATGCGTAGTTTCCAGCACCTGCGCGTTGCGAATCAGTATGCCCAGCTGCGAGCCGCGCCCGGTGCCCGCCAGCAGCGCCGTGGGGGTCGCCAGACCGAGTGCGCACGGACAGGCGATCACCAGCACCGAAACCGCCGCATTGAACGCACGCGGCACATCGTGCGATACAACCAGCCACCCGATAAGGGTCAGGAGCGAAATCACCAGAATTATTGGCACGAAAATCGCAGAAACACGGTCGGCAAGGCGCGCGATGGGTGCCTTCGTTTCCTGAGCGGCGGCAACCAGCTCGCCCATTTTCGCGAGCGTCGTCTCAGAGCCCACGCGGGTTGCGCGCACCGTCAGCGACCCGGAGGTGTTCAGGGTTGCGCCGGTGACCGCATCGCCCGCCGAAACCTCGACAGGCACCGATTCGCCGGTCAGCAGGGAGGCGTCCACGGCGGAAGACCCTGCAATAACCGTGCCGTCAGTGGCGATTTTTTCACCCGGGCGCACCAAGAATTCGTCTCCCGGCAGCAGGTCCTCGACCGGAATCTGCACCTCGCGCGTGGTTCCCCGCTTGTCGGTACGAAGCAGGGTCGCGGTGCGTGCTCCCAGGCTCAGCAGGGTGCGCAGAGCCTCAGAAGAGCGGGTTCGTGTGCGGTGCTCAACTGCCCGCCCGATCAGCAGGAATAAAGTCACCATCGACGCCGAATCAAAATACAGTGGCGCATGGTTACCGCTCAAGAACATGCCGAGAATGCCCCCCTGCATGGGGTGAACATGCTCGGTCAGCCCGGGGTTCATGAACAGCTGCGCGAGTGAATACAGGTAGGCGACAATCACGCCGAGAGAAACCAGCGTATCCATCGTGCTGCTGAAGTGGCGTGCGTTCGTGAGAGCGGCGCGGTGAAACGGCTCGGCGCTATAGACCGCAACCGGCAGCGTGATAAGCGCAAGCACCCAGCCCCAGTGCGGGAACTGGAACGTGGGGAACATTGAAATCAAGAAAATCGGCACACCCAGCAACAACGCCACAACGATGCGCCACCCCAAGCCCCCACTGCGCGCGTTGGTCCTCTCTTCGGACTCTGCATCGCGAACCTCGGTTTTGAGCGATGCCGTATACCCGGCGTTATTGACCGTTTCAATGATCTGCTCATCGGTAATATCGGCGGGAACGATCACGCGCGCAGACTCCAGCGGCAGGTTCACGGCGGGATCAACCCCCGGAATTTTGCGGAGTTTACGTTCCACGCGGCCCACGCAGGATGCGCACGTCATGCCCTGAACATCCAGGTGGATAATGCGCGTCTGCCCGCCATTAGCCGAGGAATCGAAAAGAGAACGCTCGTTCTCAGCTGTGGTGGATGCTGTTTGAGTTGAGTTACCCATGTTCTTCGCCTCTGTTCTCAATGCTCACGATGCTGTGCTGTCTTCGGGTTTTGCCTGCTGCGGATGCGCCTGCCGCAGGCCGCCCTGATCTATACTTCGCCTTCGTCCGGCAGTCCATCGGCACGGTTGCTGCGCGGTCGCTGCCCGGTTAGTTTTGAGCCTCGATTGTTCACCCCGCGAACCCGCGTGACGGCGGCACGCCTGAATGTGCGGCGTTGAGCGAGGGCGTCGTATGCGGTGCCGTGCACACCGGGATGCGGCTTATCGCCGGTGCCGTCAGCGGGGGTATTCGCCGCATGATCCTGTGAGGAATGTATACGCGATGCGCCCCGCCGTTTCAGCCCGCGCTGATCCTCGCGCGCCGTATAGGGGGTGAAGTCGCGCACCCACGCATCCAGCAGATCGGAGTCGAGTCCCATCTGCCGTGCCACGCGGGAAATCGCCTCGGTCAGGTGAATGTTCTCGGTGCCTACGAGTGCGCGCACTGCCCCGACCGCCATTGCCTGGTACTGCGGAGAATACGCCATGATTAGAGGGCGGGAGTGAAGCCAGCTTCAACGATGGCGTCCGCTACGGCTTGCGTATTGAGGGTGCCTTCGTGCTCGATGGTGACGGTCGAAACGCCGTCTTTGACCACGTCTACGTTCACGCCGGTGACGCCCGGAACTTCGCCGACTTCTTCACTCACGCTCATGGCGCAGTGGTTGCAGGTGAGGCCGGTTGCTTTGACGGTGGTGGTTGCCATGATGGTTCCTTCCAGAAAATTTGGAATTACAAAACTTGTGGATGCGCCGCCCGCGTGTCAGCTGCGCATCATGCGGGATATGGCGGCGGTTGCCTCTTTTATTTTCTCATCAACTATTGTCGCATCACCTGTACGTTCGGATTCAATCGCGGCGTTGGTGACGCAATGCCCCATATGTTCTTCGAGCAGGTTGAGAGAGACTGCATGAAGCGCTTTGGAAACCGCCGCGACCTGAGTAAGCACATCAATACAGTACTTGTCTTCCTCGACCATGCGGGCGATACCGCGCACTTGCCCTTCGATGCGGCGCAGGCGCTTCAAATGCGCCTCCTTGTTTGGTGTATACCCGTGTGGCTGTGCTGAGGAATCACGCTCTGTCATGTCTTTAGCTTATACCCCATGGGGGTATATATGCAACATTGTTTCGCCGCCTGCAAATCTGCCCGCGTCGTAAATCGTACACTTTCCTGCATGTCGTACGCTTTAACCCTACGAATATGCAGCAAAGTGTACGACTTAGGATTTGCATGCCATGATTTCTATATGACGACAATGAAGTACATCATCGATAGCATCAAAACATATAGCGACCTCATTGCTGAAGGCTATTCGGAACGCTATCTCGCAAAGCTCAAAAGATCGAATGTCATATTTCCACTGGTAAGAGGCGTCTACGTTAGCCTGCAGAAGTGGAGTTCATGGAGTACTCAAGAACAAAACTTTGCGTACCATGTAGCCGCTGCCCGCCGTGCACCTCAGCTAACTTTTACCCGCGAATCGGCGGCATTTTTACACGGTATTCCCCTCTTGCAGATGCCTCAGAAAATACATGCGGCAACCTCAAAATCTGTCAGGCGTGGTGCCCGCACACGGGTGATGTACCATGTCACAACCGCTGAGGTTCAAGAACGGGCAGTCTGGATTGAAGAGTTTTTGAGAACACTCAATCCGCTGGATACGCTTGTTGATTGTGCTCGCAATCTTCCTTTTTATGAAGCCTGCTGTATAGGCGATGGCATACTTCATCGGGGGCTCGTCACATCCGCTGAGGTTCAGGAATCCCTCACGGCTGTATCGCGTCGAGGGTCGGCTAAAGCCCGAAAAGTCGCTGCGGCTGTAGATGAGCGTTCCGGGTCGGTCGCCGAAACTATTACCCGCCTCCACCTGTCTGCTCACGGTTTTCCAGTCCCCGAGCTGCAATACAAATTTACCCACCGTGGAAGAAACTACTACAGCGATTTTGCGTGGAAAGAATATAAACTCGTACTCGAAATTGATGGACGCATGAAATATCGTGGTACTTTTGGGATTCCCACCGAAGAGGCGCTTATTGCCGAGCGTGAGCGCGAGAAGATTATCCAAAACCAAGGATGGCATGTGGTGCGTGCACATTGGGAAGACCTTTACCCAACCTCGGCAGGTCTGCGAGACATCCTTGTTCCGTATCTAAAACCCGTACACTTTCCTGCATGTCGTACGCTTTAACCCTACGAATATGCAGCAAAGTGTACGACTTAGTGAGCGCAAAGCAAAAGGACGCCCGGTCGATACCGAGCGTCCCTAGCCAATAAAGAGCTTTACACCCTTACATCCCCTGCGCCTGGATGGCGGTGATCGCCACCGTGTTGATGATGTCCTCAACGGTGGTACCGCGTGAAAGGTCGTTCACAGGCTTGCGCAGACCCTGCAGCACAGGACCAACGGCGGGGGCACCCGAAGACTGCTGCACAGCCTTGTAGGTGTTGTTGCCGGTGTTCAGGTCGGGGAAAATGAACACGGTCGCCTGGCCCGCCACCTGACTGTCGGGCATCTTGGTCGAAGCAATCGACATGTTCGATGCCGCATCGTACTGAATCGGGCCCTCCACCGCGAAATCCGGGTTAGAGGCGCGCACAATCTCAGTTGCCTCACGCACCACATCCACATCTGCACCGGAGCCGGAGGTACCGGTCGAGTACGACAGCATAGCCACCTTCGGATCAACCCCGAACTGGCGCGCAGTCTCGGCGGAAGCCTTCGCGATATCCGCCAGCTGCTCGGCATTCGGGTTCGGGTTCACGGCACAGTCACCGTACACCAGCACGCGGTCTTCCATGAGCATCAGGAACACCGAAGACACAATCTTGGTGCCCGGGCGGGTCTTAATGAACTCCAGCGAGGGGCGAATCGTGTTCGCAGTCGTGTTGATAGCGCCCGAGACCATGCCATCCGCAAGACCCTTGTAAACCAGCATCGTACCGAAATATGAGGGATCGCTCATACGCTCACGCGCACCCTCAATAGTCATGCCCTTGTGCGCACGCAGCTCAGCATAGGTTGCCGCAAAATCCTCACTGTATTCATTATTCGCAATGTCGATAATACGAATCGAGGCAGGCAGGTTAATACCCTCAGCCTGGCAGATTTCCGAGATCTTATCCGGGTTGCCCAGCAGAATCAGGTCACAAAAATCGCGGCGCGCAATCATCTCGGCTGCACGCAGAATACGCACATCATAGCCCTCAGGCAGAACCACGGAACGGCGGTTCGCACGAGCGGTCTCAATCAGGTTGTGCAGGAATCGCAGCGGAGTCATCGAAGCCGGGCGCTCAAGCTCAAGGCGTGAAAGCAGCTCTTCCTGGTTCACGTATTCATCCCAGCCGCCGAATGCGCTCGCAAGCTTGCGGGCCTGACCGTTGATCACGCTGCCGTGCACGCGGGAAACAGCGCGCGCCGACTTGAAGGTGTCACGGTCAGTCGATAGTACCGGGAAAGGCGCGCTTTCAAGCAGGCTACCCACAGCGGTGTTATTGCCGGGCAGGTTGTTGAGCCCGCCTGTGAGCAGCATACCCGAAGGTGCCGGGAACGTGGGCGAAAGCGCGGATGCGAGGGTCGCGGCCACAACATCGGCGCGGTCGCCGGGAACGATCACAAAGTCGCCGTCGGCAAACTGGTTGAGGAAGTTTGAGACGGTCATTGCGGCAATCTTGATCTCGTTAATGTCACGGCCAAGATCTTCCTGCGACAGGTGCGAACCGTCGAGCTTGAGGGCGGCGACGACCTCTGCGATGGTGGGCTTACCCAGGTCTGCGATTTCGGGCAGAACGTAGACGGGGAACTTATGCTCGCCCAGCTTAACGTTCTTCTCAATGCTCTCACGCAGCTCGGGGTCGGCACGGTTGACAATAATGGAGAACAGATCAACCTTGGCTGCCTTAAGTTCGGAACGTGCAACCTCTACGGCGTTGGTTGCCTCTTCGAGGGATGCCTCGTTCGCACCCACGATAGCGATCACGGGCAGGCCTAAATCGCGGGATACCTGGGCGTTGAGATCGAACTCGACGGCGAGTGCGTTCTGGGCGGTCAGGTATATGCCGTCCACGATCACAACATCGCTGTGGGCGGCAATTTCTTCATAGGCGGAAACCGCGCGGGCCGAAATTTCTTCGGTGTTGCCCTCCGCAATGAACTCTAGTGCCTCGGTGAGCGATACTGCGCCGCCCACTTGCTCATCAGAGAGGTTAAAGTGCTCTTTCATCAGGCGGATCATGGGGTCATCGCTGGCAGTTTCGCCCTTGAAAATGGGTCGGAAAAAGCCTACTCGATCGGCGCGCTTCACAAGGGAATCTGCGAGGCCCAGGGCGATCAGGGATTTGCCTGAGTCCTGGGTCATCGCCGAGAGATAAATGCCGGTGGTCATAGTGCTCCTTTGGCGTTGAACGTTCGGCGGGGGCGCGCTAACAATCCGGTACGTACGTTGGATGCGCCGGATGCGGCGACTCTCGTCGAGTTTGTCTTGTCCTTTCTATCTTATCGGGGTTGAGAGTCGGGCAAACCTTTTGTCGCGGTGCGAGGGGGATTGAAGACTGCACTATGGTGTATTTTTGGTGCGTATTTTCGCAGTTAATATGGTTTTAGGTGGGGTTTGGGAAATATTTTGTGGCGAAAAGCATGTTTTCATGCACTAAACACACAATCAAATATCTCGCCCTATCAAACGTCGCTTTCATGCAGGATCATGCAAAATTCTTGTACTGTCAGCGAAAGTCCCCAGGGTGCGTATCGGTCCTCTGTAGATTTTTCGTGTGAGAACCTACGATTGAAATATGTTGTTTGCATTTTCTGTAGCTCCTACGGGCGGGGGTTCCGCCGACGGTTCTGTTCACGATGCGGTTGCCGAGGCCGTATCTATCGTTCGTTCTTCCGGTCTGCCGCATCAAACCGGACCCATGTTCACCACGATTGAGGGCGACTGGGACGAGTGCATGGATGTTATTAAACGCGCTACCGATGCGGTGACGAAACGTGCCCCGCGCGTCTCGCTGGTGGTCAAGGCCGATATTCGCCCCGGTCACGATCATGGCGAAATTGAGGGTAAGGTGCAGCGTCTCAATGCGGCTATAGATCAGATGGAATCTGGTAAATAAGCTCGGAATACTGGCTTGACAAGGCTATATGTTGTATGCGGCATATAGAATTAACGGCTATCGTGGCGATGATCTATGCGTGCGTAACGGGTGGTGCTTACAGCCCTAGTGAAGGTACTCCTAGCCGTTGAAATGCGCGTGCCGCAGGAACACTCAACTGTATTCCAGATGCGGCATATACGGCTGACCCGGTAGCTCGGGCAGCGACAGGCAGGTTCGCGGTTTAAGGCTCGAATTCCTGCCTGCTGCCCGAACCTAGCGTAGGCTTATGTGCATGGCGAAAAAGAAAAACCGCAACGCTGCCTCGCGCCGTGCCGAGCATCCGAACAAAACAGGTGCGGTTGCCGGTGTGTACCCCATTTCGACCGGTGAGGCTGAGCTTGTGCCCGATGGTTACCACGCTGATGGTTGGCTTCTGCTCATCAACGGTGTGCAGTCTTCGCATGTAATAGTGGGGCAGCCGCGCATGCTCGATTTTGAGTACATGCGCTGGATTGTTGCGGTTCTCGACTCGCATATTCAGACTCATCTTAATCCCGAAAAACTGCGTATCACCCATCTGGGCGGCGGGGCGTGTTCTCTAGCGCGCTATTGCGCGGACGTATACCCAAATTCACGCAATACCGTTGTGGAGCTTGATGCCAAGCTGGCCGAACATGTGCGTGACTGGTTTGATATTCCTAAGTCGCCGCGCGTAAAAATTCGGGTGGGTGATGCAGGCACCGTCACTCGCTCGTTTGCACCGGCATCGCGCGATGTAGTTATTCGCGATGTATTCGCGGTAGATAAAACTCCGGTGGAACTTACGGGTGTGGATTTCGTGCGGACGGTTGATAACTCTCTGGGGCCCGGTGGGCTGTATATTCTCAACTGCGGCGATGACCGCACGCTTAATGCCGCCCGCGCCGAAGCCGCCGCCTTGCTTGAGGTATTTGAATACGTGAGTATTGTGGCCGATTCCGCAATGCTCAAAGGAAGGCGGCGCGGAAATATTATTCTAGCGGGTTCACATGTTCCGCTTCCGCAGCTTAGAAGTGCCGAGGCGGCATCTATTTCTCGCGTCCTCATGGGTGGGGGAGTACCTGCCCAGTATTGGGATACTGAGAAGGTTCGGGCCTTCGCCCGGAAGGGTGCATAAATCGCATTTGTCTAACCCTGATACCTGCTATATGCCTGATCGGGAATATGGCATATATCGGCAAAAATTTTTATTTATACTAGTCAAATACCTTATATTCCTATATCGGAATATATTTTATGTACCCAAAAAGCACTTACCCAAGCTGCGGAAAATAAGGATGCAGTTTCTCGCGAAGCACCCGCGACGAAGGATAAAAATCTTCCCACCGAACCTGAACCATATGCCAACCTTCGGGGGTCGGTGCATCCGCGTGAGGAAGCGCGGCGTCAGAAGCCACCATTGCAAGACCCCCCCGCTGTTCGAGCCACACGAAACTCGCCTGCCGAGTGCGTAACATGCGGTACACACCCGCATAGTCCGAGGCTCGGTTCGAGGTATGCGCATCCGAAGTCCCCAGCAGATATGCCTCAAAATCCAGCCGATGTACGGGCGCGGGAAGACCCATCTCAACCAGATGCAGGCGCGCCACGCTTTCTAAGAGCGAGCCGCTGCGCGCATCCGCATGCGTGGCAATATGGGTGGCCGCCGAATTTTGGCTCGCCTGCAAACGCGGCAAGATCTCTTCGGGGGCAAGCATTCGGCGATGCAGCGCGGCATCGACAAGGGCGCATCCTTCAAGAACGGGAAGTGTGCGGGCACAATCCAGGAGGGTCTGCGAGAGCTCAGTAACCCGAAAATTCGGGCGTAAGACCGTCACCTGTACTGAGGCTTCATTGCTTGTATGCTCCAGAATGCCGTCCGACGCCGCCCCTCGCGCCGAATATCCGGCAAGCACATGCAAATTCTGCGGCACATGCAGAAGCGGCAGACCGTATAGAAACGCCGCCGAAGACAGGCAAAACACGCATGTAGAGTCACGCAGTGCCAGCGCGGTGTGACGTGCCAAAACCTGAAGAGAAGGCGTAAAAGAATCCCAGACCGATGCGGCAATATACACCCCTTGAAGCACGCTGACCAGCTCTTTTGTGCGTAGTTTACGCCGCATCGTGGTGCGGGTATACCCGGAATTAAGCAGCCTTTCCTGGGTATAAAGCTGATCAAGAAGCGTGAAGTTGGGTGACATATCCTCAAGTATGGCACGACATGAACACCACTCAGCGCACGAAGACGATATGCGTCATAGAGCTCAACCTTGTGTTAAAAAACGTCTCATCCTGCGAGCTTGTGGCGGCACTGAACCCACCTCGCGCTAAGATTGAACCCATGCGATACACCTACCTTGGACCCTCAGGCACCTTCACCGAATCCGCCCTGCTTTCCGTGCCCGGCGTGGTCGGTGCCGAACGCATTCCCGCCACCAGCGTGCCTAATGCGCTCGAACGTCTTCGCAGTGGCGACGTGGATGCCGCCATGGTGCCCATTGAGAACTCGGTCGAAGGCGGGGTGAGCGCTACTCTTGATGCGATCGCGGCTTCCGAGGGAATGCGCATTATCCGCGAAGTTTTGGTACCTATCAGGTTCGTGCTGGTCGCGGCGCGTCCGCTCGCTTTGGAAGATATTAAAACCGTTTCAACCCACTCGCACGCCTGGGCCCAGGTGCGGCAATGGGCGGATGCGACCATCCCCACCGCCGAGTACCTGCCCGGTTCCTCTACCGCGGCAGCAGCCGTGGGTCTGCTTGACCCTTCCTGCGCGTATGATGCCGCGATTTGTTCGCCCGCGCTTTTGGCAACCCACCCCGACCTGCATGTGCTTGCCGAGGACATTGGCGATAACAAAAACGCCGTCACCCGGTTTGTGCTTATCAGCAACACCGCGGATATGCCAGAGCCTACCGGTGCCGATAAGACGACGCTCACGATCCCTCTGCCCGAAAATCGAGAGGGCACTCCCGAAAACCGTTCGGGTGCGCTCCTGGAACTGCTCGAACAGTTTGCTTCGCGCGGTGTGAACCTTTCACGCATCGAATCGCGCCCCACCGGCAGGCAGATGGGTTCCTATATGTTCAGTGTGGACGCAGACGGGCATATTTATGAGGCTCGAATGCGCGATGCCCTGCGCGGCTTGCACCGCATAGCGCCCGGCATTAAATACCTGGGATCGTACCCGCGCGCCGACCGGCAGCCCACCGTTGCGCCGCGCATCCACTCCGAGAATTCGTTCGATGCTGCCCACGCATGGGTGGAATCGCTCTTCCCGGGTGGGCGACCGGCGCATCTGAAACGCTAAACCGCCCCCCGCGACCGTATAAAAAGAGCCTTTATGCGAATAAAGCGTTGAGAATCCGGCTTTATTCGCATAAAGGCTCTTTTTACGGCTGGGGGCGACTGGGTACTATTGATATGTGATTGATATTAACCTCCTCCGCGAAAACCCCGAGATTTTCCGCGCCTCCCAGCGAGCACGCGGCAAAGACGAAGCCCACGTAGACCGTATTCTTGAGGCGGATGCCGCACGCCGTGCTTCGATCGGCACCTACGAGAACCTGCGTGCCGAACAGAACGCCTTCGGTAAACAGGTGGCGAAGGCACCCAAGGAAGAGAAACCCGCTCTCGTAGCGCAGGCGAAAGAACTCGCCGCCCACGTGGCAAATGCGAAAGCGGCATCTGAGGCGAAAACCGCCGAATATGAAGAGCTGCTAAGCTCCATCGAAAACCTGATTATCGACGGCGTACCCACCGGCGGCGAAGACGACTTCGTGGTGCTCAAAGAAGTCGGCACCCCCCGCGATTTCGCTGCAGAAGGTTTTGAACCGCGCGACCACCTGGAAATAGGCGAACTCATCGGCGGCATCGATATGGCGCGCGGCGCCAAGGTCTCCGGTTCGCGCTTCTACTTCCTCAAAGGGCAGGTTGCCCGCCTGGAGCAGGCGCTCATGTGGATGGCACTCGATCTGGCAACAGCCAACGGCTTCACCATGATGACAACCCCCACCCTCGTGCGCCCCGAGATCATGAACGGAACCGGGTTCAACGTCAAGCACGACGACGAAATATACCGCCTCGAACGTGATGACCTGTACCTGGTCGGCACCTCGGAGGTGGCGCTTGCGGGCTACCATATGGACGAAATACTCGACCTTAGCGACGGACCCAAAAAATACCTGGGCTGGTCATCCTGCTATCGCCGCGAAGCCGGTGCCGCAGGTAAAGACACCCGCGGTATCATTCGCGTGCACCAGTTCAACAAGGCCGAAATGTTCGTCTACTGCCAGGTGGAGCAGGCGGAAGAAATACACGAGCAGATGCGCGCCCTCGAAGAGGAAATGCTGCAAAAATGCGGCCTTGCGTATCGCGTGATTGATACCGCCGCAGGGGATCTGGGCACCTCTGCCGCACGCAAATTCGACTGTGAGGCGTGGGTTCCCACCCAGGGCACCTACCGCGAGCTGACCTCGACCTCGAACTGCACCACCTACCAGGCACGCCGCCTGAACATACGCGAACGTACCGCAGACACCGTAGACGATGCGGGCAATGTGCGCAAAGGTCGTACCCGCGCGGTCGCAACCCTCAACGGCACCTTGGCGACTACCCGTTGGGTTGTGGCGATTCTGGAGACACACCAGCAGCCCGACGGTTCGGTGCGTATTCCTGAGGCGCTGCGTCCGTATATGGGCGGTGCTGAGGTTATTCCGGTCGCGTTGTAGGTTTGAGATAGTTTGAGGGGTGCTGGAGTGGGTCTCCACTCCGGGCGCCCCTTGATTCCCTCGCGCGCTCGGAAGGTGCGGCCCTTCGTCCCCTCAGCATCCGGGCGGTTCGGTGCGTATTCCTGAGGCGCTGCGTCCGTATATGGGCGGTGCTGAGGTTATTCCTGTGGTGTAAAAACGGGTACTTCGCCGAGTCGCTAGAGGCTGATAAAACAGCTATGGCGGTGTGATAGCATGATGATATTACTTTGATATGCAAAGTCATCTTTTCGCACACGAAGAAGGGGCTCAGAAGCGGGAACTTCCGAGCCCCAGGTGGGGACTACTTCAAGATTTCCAGTAGGTTCTTGACGTAATCATAGATGGCTGACACGACCCAGGATGATCCGTCCGTGAGGATGAAGCTCATGAGGATTGCCTGGGTCGTTTCTATGAATTCATAGAAAGACATCC
>NZ_KV793079.1:66715-78065 GCF_001808385.1 Rothia sp. HMSC08A08 | reverse complement strand
GGGTCGTTTCTATGAATTCATAGAAAGACATCCTAACCACACCACCTCTCTGCCCCAAGAATCAACGCGCAGGGATTTCACTTTGATATGCGTGGCGCGTGCGTACCCCGGGAAGAGGGCAGTATTACCTTTACCTAACAAATATAAGCAGAAGCTCGAAAATACGGTCTACACATTCACTTAACAGGGTTCATATAGAAATGAATTGGGTGTATTGTTGATATGTGTTTAAGTACGCACCTGAGACTTCTACACATTATTTCTGTTCATTCACCTCTTCAGCAGTAAAAGTAATAAAACTATTCTTTTATGGGTGTAACTACCTTTGTGCGTATTCATATGTGATAACACAGATGTATTCAGCCTTTATCGTTCTTGAAAGGAACTGTTGATGGTGTATTCTTCGCCTCCGGTGGTGATGCGTGATGTTGTTCAGAAGTTTGGTAGTACTACTGTTTTGCATGGTCTTGATCTGACGGTTAATCCTGGTGAGATTGTTGCTCTTTTAGGGCCGAATGGTGCGGGGAAAAGTACTGCGGTCGATATTATTTTGGGTTTGACTAAACCGTATGCTGGGTCGGTTGAGGTTTTTGGGACGACTCCGCAGCGTGCTGTTAAGGCGGGGCGTGTTGCTGCTGTGCAGCAGGATGGTGGTTTGCTTCCTGATTTGACGGTTAAAGAGACCGTGCAGTATATGGCGTCTTTGTACGGCAAGCTTAAGAATGTTTCTGCTGTTCTGGCTCAGGCCGGGCTTGAGGGTAATGCTAAAACGCTTGTGCAGAAATGTTCCGGTGGGCAGAAGCAGCGTCTTCGTTTTGCTATTGCGTTGTTGACTGATCCGGAATTTTTGATTCTTGATGAGCCCACGGCTGGTATGGATGTGCAGGGTCGCCGTGATTTTTGGGCGTCGGTTACTCAGTCGGGGGATCATCAGCGTGCTGTTTTGTTTGCGACTCATTATTTGGCTGAGGTTGATGAGTTTGCTGATCGTGTGGTGGTCATTAATCAGGGGCATGTGGTAGCGGATGGGACTCCTGCCGAGATCAGGTCTTATGCGCGGGGTTCTACTTTGCGTGCGACGGTCAATGATGCGTGGACGTCTGAGCAGGTTGAGGAGCGTCTTGCGGAGCTTCGTGCTCTTGATGGTGTGAGTGCAGTATCGTTGCACGGTATTCGCCTGGAAATCTCTGCTGCTGATGCGGACGCTGTTGCTTCGCATCTGCTTGCTGATGGGTTCGCTAAGAACCTGGAGATCACATCGTCTTCCTTAGATGATGCGTTTGTGTTATTGACCGAGACCGATTCTGAAGGAGAGCGCAAGAATGCCAAATAACACTAGTGCCCAGGCGGCGAGTCTTTCTCAGGTGCGTCCCGTGTGGATTAATAGCACTGTTGTTCTGTTGGAGCTGCGCAGGAAGTTCCGTAATTTGCGGGTCTTTATCCTGGCTATTTTGCTTCCTGTTATGTTCTTCTTTATGCTCGCCTACCCGCAGCGTGACAGCCTGGAAGGGGCGGTGAATACCGGAACCTACTATATGATCGGGATCAGCGCCTATGCTGCTATTGTCTCTAGTTCGGCTGCCGGTGCTGCTATTCCGATTGAGCGTGCTCAGGGGTGGTCGCGTGCCCTTGCGCTGACGCCGTTTCGGCCTTTAGGGTACGTTATTACGAAGGTGATCTCGTCTATGTTGCTGGGTGCTATCGCTGTTGTGGTGATGATGGTTCTGGGGCTTGTGACGGGTATGCCTTTGGATGCGTGGCAGGCGGCGCAGTCGTCACTCATTATTATTGCTGGAAGTTCTGCTTTTGCTGCGTTTGGTATTTTTGTGGGCTATTTTATGTCCGCTGATAGTGCGCAAACGCTTATTAATCTTATTATCTCTGTGTTCTCTTCATTTGGTGGGTTGCTTCTTCCGCTGTCCCTTTTTCCTCAGGCGCTTCAGGATATTGCGCATTGGCTGCCGTCGTACGGGTTAGGTGTTTTGGCTCGTTTGCCTGTGGGGGTGGAATGGGATCCTTGGGCTTTGGTGAACCTGGTGGCGTGGCTGGTGATTTTTGTGGCGGGTGCAGCTTGGTGCTTGAGTAAGGATACGCACAGGGTCTAGTTCCTGCCCTCTCAATCGTGCGGGGGAACCCACCAACGACGGAAGTACGGTGGCAAAGCCGGTGCGCTAGCATGGGGGTGTTACTAAGGTGAAAAGCACTGTAGATAATTCACCTTAAAGTGCAGAGAGGTTCGAGCGCTCTCAACACCCGAACCTCTCCTGTGGGGTGATGTTACTTCAGGTTACGAACGATAACCTTAAGCGCATCAACAGTGTATGAAACAGCCTGAGCTGATCCATCGGTAAGGATGAGACTTACCAGGATTGCTTGGGCTGTTTCCATGAGTTCGAAGAACGTCATGACCTTCCCGCCGCCTTCCTGCCCCAAGAGTTGACCGCAGGGGTTTACTAAGGTGATTGTGCTGCGGCGTACCCTGGGAAGAGGGCAGTATTACCTTTACCTAAAAAGTATGTGGTGGATTTGGTGCGAGATAGAGGATGAGCAGTCGGGTGCCATCGCTTGCGAGTATCAGTGTGTTAACATGGGGGATATCTACTATTGCTTTCCGCATCAAGCGGAAGGAGCTGGCTCTCTGACCTGCCAGCCCCTTCCTGGCGGGTAACACTAACTCAAGATATTACGGATATGCTTGATAGTGTTATGGATGATGAAAACGACCTGAGCTGATCCATTGGTAAGGATAAGACTTACCAGGATTGCTTGGGTCGTTTCTATGAATTCATAGAAAGACATCCTTCCCACCCCCTCTCCGCCCCGGGAGTCAACGCAGGGATGTATCTACTATTGCGTGCTGCGGACCCACCCTGCGAAGAGGGCAATAATAACTTTACCCGACAAGTATTTGGGTGATTCTCTAAAACCTGCGCTTTTCGTCAGTGTTGGCGAACCCAATATCGCTGCATCCGGTACTCTAAAGATATGTCCCTTTTTCGGAACCTTGTTGGTGCATCCGCCGCGGCAGCGACTCTCACGGCGGTTGCTCGTCGTGTTCGCAAGCATGCGCAGCGCATCGTTACGCCCCTCGGAATCTGGAGTACCCTGCCCGTCGCTCAAGAGCGGCACGTCGGTATTGTATACAACCCCAGCAAGTCGAGCACCCATGCAGTAGTTAATATTCTGGAACGTACCGTGGTCGCCAACGGCTGGAAACCTGCCCTCGCGAGTACCACCCTCATCGACGAACCCGGCACCCAGGCTGCTCTTGACCTGATCGACCGGGGCGTCGATACCCTGCTTGCGGTCGGTGGGGACGGAACCGTGCGCGCGGTCGCCGCCGCCATTCAAGAAGCCAGGAGCCGAGGCAAAGATGTCACGCTCGGTATTATTCCGCTAGGGACAGGCAACCTGCTGGCACGCAACCTGCGCTTGCCCATCACCGATATAGCCGCCTGCATTAACATTGCGCTCAACGGAACACACCAGATGGTCGATGCTATCGACATGAGCGCCGAATCAGCGGAAGGCGACGTTACCAACCATATGTTCTACGTGATGAGCGGCGCAGGATTCGATGCGCTCGTCATGAACGACGCCAACGAAGACCTTAAAGCGCGTATCGGCTGGTTAGCCTACGTGCACAGCGGGCTGAACCATATCTTCGGGCACTCCCATAAGGTCAGAATACAGCTCGACGACGATGAACCTTTCGAAGCACGTGCGCGTTCGGTGCTCATCGCCAATTGCGGTCGGCTGCAGGGAGGACTGCAACTGACCGATATTACCGAGGTTAATGACGGCAACCTCGAAGTGATCATCGTATCGCCGCGCACCATCCTGGAATGGGGTCTTCTGACCGCAAAAGTGGTTCGCCGCGCTCTGCCCGGTTCATCGCGCATCTCGCTGCCGGTGATGCGCCATTATGTGGGGCATCGGGTCTCGCTGGACATGCTTTCGGGTGCCCAGCCTATTGAAGTTGACGGCGATTTAGCGCCCTCGGCGATCAGGCTACAGGCGCGCATCGTGCCGAGCGCTCTCAGCGTGAATGTGCACCCGGATGCACTCACAGCCTAGAACCTCGACCCGCCTGAGTGCCTGTGTTTATGTGGCTTAACCTTCTTTGATGTGGTGTCTTCACCGGTTATCTCGCTTTAAACACCTTTTTAGTGCGAAAATGAGATGAAAGTTTGTTTCAAGAAAGAAGAGAAGTTCATGCTTATCCTCGTTGTGAACGCGGGTTCCTCATCCCTCAAATACCAGGTGCGCGACACCTCTGCGCCTGAATCCGAGCAAATGATTACCTCAGGGCTCATCGAAAATATCGGCACTGACGTTCCCGACCACGAAGTCGCTCTGCACATGATGGCTGAGAAGCTCGAAGGCGTGCTGCACGGTCGTCAGCTGCAGGCTATCGGCCACCGCGTGGTGCAGGGTGCCGAGAAGTTTACCCACCCCGTGCTGCTCAACGAGCAGGTGATCGACGAGATCGATGCGCTCTCACCGCTCGCGCCTCTGCACAACCCAGCGCATGTGAAGGGTATGCGTGCTGCCTTCCACACGTGGCCAGACCTGCCGCAGGTTGCCGTGTTCGATACCGCCTTCCACTCGACCATGCCCGAGCACGCCTGGCGTTACGCTATTCCTTATGACCTGGCTGATAAGTACAGTATTCGTCGCTACGGCTTCCACGGCACCAGCCACGAATACGTCTCTCATGTTGCCGCAGATATGCTCGGTATTGCCCGCGACGAGTTCAACGGTGTGGTGGCGCACTTGGGTAATGGCGCATCCGTGACTGCCGTGAAGGGCGGAAAGTCCGTGGATACGTCGATGGGCTACACTCCTCTGGCTGGTCTAGTGATGGGTACCCGTTCGGGCGATATTGACCCCTCTGCGCTGACCACGATTCTCACCCGCGACCCCGAGATCGATGCGGAACGCCTGGATACCATCCTTAACAAGGAGTCCGGCCTGCTGGCGCTGGCGGGTTCCAACGATATGCGTAAGGTGGTGGAGTCTGCGCAGTCGGGTGATGAGCGTGCGCAGTTGGCGCTGGATATGACCGCATACCGCCTGATGAAGTACATCGGCGGCTACAACCTGGTGGTTGGCGGTGCGCAGGCGCTTATTTTCACTGCGGGTATTGGTGAGAACTCCGGCGACTTCCGCAAGCTGGTGCTGGATCGCCTGGCGCCGTTGGGTATTCGCTACAACGAGGAAGAGAATATGAAGCGTTCCCCCGAACCGCGCCTGATCTCGACCGAGGATTCGAGCATTGCCGTGTTCGTCATCCCCACCAACGAGGAGAAGGCGATCGCCGAGGCTACCGAGGAGCTCGTCGCGTAGCACCGTAGTTTCCGTTTCTTCCCTTCGGGGATGCTAAAGGCTCTTGACTGTGAATAAGCGAGATTTCCGTGCTTTATTCACGCTCAAGAGCCTTTTTAGCATGGGCGGGAGGGCGCCGGGCACAAGGCTGGCACGAAGGCACAGACGCGGGCGGCTTTGGGCGACAAAAATTCTAGGGGCAGGGCATCAAGAGTAAGCGTAAGGCGAGGAAATGTTGAACTTTATATCTAAATAATATTTGACGCATTATTTTATTTATTATTTAAATTACTTAAAATCATAAAATTTGCTATAGTTGTTTTAGTTCAGAATGCTTTGTGCGGATGAACTAATAGACGCAAAGAATGGCGCGCATTCTCTATTCGTGGTTGTGTGGGGAAATGCTGGCATTCTTTGTATCAAAACTGGCACAGGTATATCACATCTATCACTCACTTAGATGACATATGCAACGAGGTGCAGAAAATTGGGGTCGCAGGACTTTGGGCATGTATGTTCGCGGCCTCCGGTGTGAAAAACCCTCGCGGTATGTTCCTCCCATGAAACCTTGTACGTTTCATGAGTATAATTCCGCGAAATAACAGGGGTTTGAGCCTTCTGTAAGCCTTCACTCTCTGAAGGGACTCGTTGCACACGAAGGTATCTTATAGGGATTGGTGCCTTCTAAATCCGTGCTAGAACTGTACACATGTGTATAGGGTGTTTTATGTGTATAGTTTGGATGCCGTCGTGATTTTTTCATGGCGGCATCCTTTTTTCTTTATGATAAAAATAGTGGACGGGTAAATACTTGCTAGGTGCAGTAATATTTATATTTTCTTTGCCTGCGGTGTGTAAATTATTTATAGCGAAAACATTATCAGGATTTTGTGTAAGGAATACGAGGTGTAAATTCTAGGGGAGGGACATACACGGAGCCTTCGTCGGAAATCCAGGACTTCCGTTCACCTGCCCAATCGGTGTTAAGGGTAGTGATCAAAAGATTCCAGTCGACCCCCAGACCAAACGAGCTAACGGATTCAAAAAGTGGTGGGTTGCTGGGCATGCTAGTTCACATCCACTACGGGGAGACCTGCCCACTACAGCAAACGTGGTTGAATGGCAAAACGCAATTCAGCCCCTAACTGAAGAGGTTATCTCTGAGATAGGAATGGTCAGCTCCTCCGTTCGGATGTAGACGTTCCTACAAACGGACAATATACAAATGTTTTCCTTACCCCTATATTTAAGAATGAAAGCTTTTTCATAAGGAAGGTAGGCATCATGAAAACCGAAAAATCGAAAGAAATTTTCTGGAGCATCATCTCAATTCTCGTAGGCGGAGTAGCCTGGCTAACCATGCAGAATATTTCATGGGGTGTAGTAGACCCCGCGAAAGTCGGTCTCGTATTCGCAGTAATCGGCCTCATTTCGCTTATCTGGGCTCTCTTCAGTAAAAACTCCGATAGCTCACGAGCGCACGAGACTATACGTAACGCCAATAGGTCAAAGGAGGATTAAGGAGGGTTATTCATTAGGGGTGTAACACCCCAACCGCCTAACCTCTTGTCCACGTATGATGGTGAAATACCAAAACCGACCCCGTACCCGGGGCACACCACGACACGTTTGCGTACCGGTGGCACGGATTGGACAGATTCTTAGACCCGCACGATACTCTGGCCGATAAGGGCTACCAAGGACTAGACCTGATCACCCCGGTGAAGACACTACCCGGCGGAGAACTCACCGACGACGAGAAACACCTGAACCGGCACATCAATCACCACCGGGTCGTCATCGAACGCGTGATCGCACACTTCAAGTGTTGGCGGGTACTCTCTAGTATCTTCCGCTGACCCCTCACCTCGTACCGGAGAGTGTTCTCGGTGGTGCGGGCACTGTTTTTCTGGATACAAAACCACCCAAATGAATAACCCTCACGAAATAGTTGCTTGGATTCCCCTTGATAAACACCACAGAGGATTCCGGGAGCGGTAAGTTGCAGCGGGAGCGGGGAACACGCTCCCGCTGCAACTTACCACTCCCGGATTTAGTATGCGTGTATTCACCGCATCAAAGGGCATACGCGGTAGAGTTGAACTAGTACGTACTTAGAGAGATTTGGAGACCGCATGAGTCAGCATACGCCCGGTGCTGAACCTCCACTGCCGAATGACGTGAGCCAGGGGTGGCTGCCCGAGGATAAGCGGCAGACCCCGCAGAGCCCGCTTCCCCAACCGAAATTTTGGGGATACCAATCGTTAATACCCCATAAGATGCTCAACGCCCTGCGCCACCCCGGCGAGATTCCCTGGCTGGTGGCGGCCTATGCGGTAACCCTTGCCGTGTACTTGGGGCTGCTCATCTTCTTTATTGAGACGATCGTAAGCCGTGACCGGTATAACGACCTGGAATGGACGTCATCGTCTCGATACTCGACGATGAGCTACGCGGAGCGCGTCTTTAACGACTATGCGGAACAAGCGATTACGCTACTGATTCTGGCACCCCTGGTTATCCTGATCGCCCGTGCCCTCTTCTACGCACAGCAGCGCGTGCGCGGCATCCGTATTTCGCCGACGCAGTTTCCTGAGGCTTACGCCATGGTTGCCGAGGCCGCCTATGCGGCGGGTTTGCGCCGTGTTCCCGATGCCTATGTCGTGAGCGGTAATGGTGTGCTGAACGCCTTTGCCTCCGGGCATGGTTTCCGCCGGTTTATTGCCATCAACTCTGACCTCTTCGAGGTCGGCGGTCAGACCCGTGACCCTCAGGCGCTTCGCTTTATTATTGGGCATGAGGTCGGGCATATCGCTGCCGGTCACGTGGGGTACTTCCGCCTTCTCTTCACGCAAACCTTCATGCGGATTCCCGTGGTGGGGCAGGCCCTTTCACGCGCACAGGAATACACCGCCGATAACTTTGGGTACCGATACTGCCCCGAAGGCGGACCCGGCGCGATCAAGGTTCTCACAGCCGGTAAATACCTGAATCAGCAGGTGAATTTCGACGAATTTGCCGACCGCGCCGTGAACGACCAGGGCTTCGCGATTTGGCTTATCAACCTTATCTCAACCCACCCGGTACTGACCTGGCGCGCCCATGCGCTGCGCAACCGACACGAGCCGGGGCGTCTGTTCTGGCGACCGCGGTTTAACCCGCCGAGTGCGCCTCCTTCCCTGATACCTTCGCAAGAACCGCCAGCCCAGTGGCCTGACCCGATTCAGGCAACCGGGTTCATGGACGAGCAGAAGCCGGCGTGGGAGGACTACAACCTTAACACCGTTAAGACATATCCGGCCCCGCAGGATGCCCCCAAGATTCAGGGAACGCTCTTTGCCGGATGGGAGGATGCGCAGGCTCGCGCGGCCCGTGCCGCCTACGCCGCCCGTTGGGAACAGTATGCCGCCAGCCAGGGTGTGCCGGGATATGCGCCGGGGTACGGGTACCCGATGCAGCCAGCGCCCGGTCAGCCTGGATACGGGCAGCCGATGCCGAACCAGCAGGCACCGTGGCAGTCCGGTTCGGGGCAATTTGATGCTGACCAGCCCGCGCCTGATCAAGCGAATCAGGGACAGCCTCAACCCCCGCAGCCTGAGCAGACGCCCGAGCCTCCCGAGGACGCCACGAAGCCTGGCGTGGCGCTGAATCAGCCGATAAAACCCGCTGATGACCAGCATCCCGAGCAAAAACGGTCTGAACAGCAGGATCAGCAGGGGAATAACACCTCTGACTAGCCCCTGACCTTCACCCGCGAGAAGCGGATTTTCACCGAAAAGGTTGTATTTTCTCACCTTCTCGGCAAAAATCCGCTTCTCGCGTTTTAATTAAGAACGTGCTCTCCAAACTCACGAAAAAACGCCCCGACGCGCTGATTGTCATGCTCATCTGCGCGGTCATTCTAGCGATCCTCATCCCCGCGCGCGGTACCTTCGCCGACTGGTTCAGCACCGGCACCAAGTTCGCGGTTGCGCTTCTGTTCTACCTCTACGGTGCGCGCCTTTCCACATCTGAGGCGATCGCGGGGCTTAAACACTGGCGGCTGCACGCCCTCATCCTGACCTGTACTTTCGTGATTTTTCCGCTCTTCGGGATGGCGCTTTTTCCCTTGCGGTTTGTGCTCGGCGACGGGCTGTACCTGGGGATTCTTTTCCTCACGCTCGTGCCCTCTACCGTGCAGGCGTCCATCGCGTTTACCTCTATCGCGGGCGGCAACGTGGCGGGCGCTATTGTGAGCGCATCGCTGTCAAGCATTGTGGGGGTGGTGGCTACCCCGCTGCTGGCGATGCTCCTAATGCACAGCGACCACATCGAAATTTCGGGCAGCGTCTTTCTCGACATCGCGATTCAGCTGTTTTTACCGTTCGTGCTGGGGCAGCTCACGCGCCGCTGGGTGGGAGAGTTTGCGAAGAAACCCACCACAAAATGGCTCGATAAGTTCTCGGTCATGATGATTGTGTACTCGGCGTTTTCGGCATCCGTAGTGCAGGGGATTTGGACTCGCGTTGCCTGGTGGCAGATCGTACTGCTGATCGTGGTGACAATTCTGATGGTGGCCCTGATGCTGTGGCTGACCGACTGGCTGGCGGCGCGGCTGAAGTTCAACAGGGCGGACCGCATCACAATTCAGTTCTGCGGGTCGAAAAAATCGCTGGCGGCGGGTCTTCCCATGGCGATCATTATTTTCGGGTCGGGCTCGCTCGGGCTGCTGATGCTGCCGCTCATGGTATTCCACCAGGTGCAGCTCATGATGTGCACGTGGCTCTCCGCCCGCTACGCCGCCTTGGATGTGGTCGGTCGGGCGAGCGTAGAACAGCCATAAGAAACTGCCCCCGGTTACTCGCTCGGGGAAAGAGTCGATGCTTTAAGAAGCTGCGTTCCTTAGGTCATGCGTATTTGAGGTAAATGGAAAAAATAGCGGATTTTTCCATTTACAGGCCTTTACACAGCATATTGGAAGAAACAGCCGTTTCTTCCAATATGCTGTGTAAAGAGTACTCTCCGCTCCCGCTTCGGAAGGGCGGTGCGCGGCTCGTCAGATCCGAGTCATTTACCGGCGAAACTTTCACCGTTGCCTGGCAGGGCGCACACGGTAAGCTGGTGTACATGAAGATTGCTACCTGGAACGTGAACTCCATTCGCGCCCGCGCCGACCGCATCGAGGACTGGCTCGATAAAACCGAGGTCGATGTGCTCGCTCTGCAGGAAACCAAAACCAAGGACGAAACCTTCCCCTTCGAGCTCTTTGAATTCCTGGGGTACGAGGTGGCGCATTACGGGCTGAACCAGTGGAATGGGGTAGCAATCGCATCCCGCGTGGGTCTAGACAGCGTCGAACGCGCCTTCCCGAACCAGCCCGCCTTCGGAAAACCCGGAGACCCCGCCGAAATTGAGGCGCGAGCTATCGGCGCCACCTGCAACGGCGTGCGCATCTGGAGCCTATACGTGCCGAACGGGCGCGGGCTCACCGACCCTCATATGGCATACAAAATGGAGTGGATGCGCCAGCTGCGCACCAACGTCAACGGCTGGCTGCACGCCGACCCCGCCGCACAATTTGCGCTCGTCGGCGACTGGAATGTGGCGCTCGAAGACACCGACGTGTGGGATATCGACTTTTTCCGGGAGAACGACCTCACCCATGTTTCCGCCCCCGAACGCGAGGCATTCTATGCCCTGCTCAATGATGAAGGGCTCGTCGATGCGGTGCGCCCCTACACCCAGGGCGAGTACACCTACTGGGACTACCAGGCCGGGCGGTTCTCGAAGAATGAGGGGATGCGCATCGACTTTCAGTTGTGCTCCCCGGCGCTCGCCGCCCGTGTGGAAAACGCCTGGATCGATAGGGAAGAGCGCGAGGGGGACGGCGCGAGCGACCATACCCCCGTGGTGATTGAGCTGGCTGACTAGGGGCGAGACCTTATTTTCTGCCGTCAGTAAGTATTCCAGCCCGAATTTGTGGCGAACGCCCTACGGGAAGAACTGGCCGGGTAACCCGTCTCTCTCTCCCCCCCCCCCCCCC
>NZ_KV793079.1:60875-66695 GCF_001808385.1 Rothia sp. HMSC08A08 | reverse complement strand
CCCCCCCCCCCCCGGATTCTGCACCGAAACTGTTTGACGGGCGAACCGTATGCTCCTGTGAGGCCGTGACGAAGAGGCCGACATGCATCGACCGCTCCTTGCTATGGTGAAGTTACTGTTAGTGAGGGAGTGGTACATGAATCAGCTCGATAGGAACCAAGCATTCAGGTATAGAACTATTTTTGTGGTACTTGGGGTACTACTCAGTATTTTTCTCGTGATCGTCTTGTTGGTTGCCCTGGCTTCAGATGATCCTTGGTGGAAAAGCTTTCGAGAAACTATTCGTGACAGTGCTGGTTTTCTGACTCTTATAGGCGCATTGGTAACTGCTGGTATTTTAGTCTGGACTAACCGTGCCCGAATGCGTGAAGCAGCGAGTGCGGATTTTCGAGACCAGATGCAGTGGGCGGCAGAACATGTTGGTAATGCAGAAAGACCGTATGAGCAACTTTTTGCGATGTTGCTTATTAACCGATATGGAGAGCAGCCGCCTAAATGGCTTCCTTCAGTCGATCGGGGTATAGCCACTGACCTGCAAGAGGCGGTTCAGAAGACCCTAGAGGTTCCGGAAGACAGCATTGTAATCCCGGCACGTGCATACAACGATACTTCACCAAATACACCTGCATCAGATGGAGTGCATGAATCAGATCAAGAGTATAATAGCTAGTACACCCTTATGCTAGGTAGCATATTACTGGGCAGTGGATGTAAGGAGTTACTTATGAAAGCCATAAGTATTCGTAAAGCGGCTGACGGCGGGAACGTCATACGTCCTGTCGAAAACCAAGACGAGATTCTTCGTGGTTATATCGCACAAAATTATCGAGATATTGAACGTCAGGTGAAGGAACGCGAACGTCTTAAAGCTGAGCCCAAGAAGGGTCTCTGGAATAGTTTGCTTGGGCGTTTAGGTCTGCGCTCTTCTTCATAAACTGAAAGTACTGAGGGAGAAAATTGACGACCGTTTTTTATCGTGGTGAGCGCCGCGACGTTAAGTCGTTTACTCCCGAGGAGCGCAAAGATTTTTTGCAGCGTAACCAACGTGAGATTAATGAAGCCAAAGAAGCCATTGCAGGTATGAAGGCTCGTATTGCCGAGTTAGAGCGCATTCAGGCGATGAACCCAATACGCCGCTGGTTCTACCAGAAATTCCATATTTAGCGGAATCCCGAACACGTAGACCCGCACGATTGCCCGCTCAAGGGCGCATCGTGCGGGTATTTTTATGCGCATAGATTCAGACAGCAGCCTCGCATCTTGGCTCGCTAAATCATAGCCTGAATCCCCATACTTCGAATAAGGTTCGCCGGGGCGTGTGGTTAAACACGTGTAGCCTCAGTTGAAAAGTTCGGCATGACGAACTATTGTTGAATTATCCTGTTTCGCGCCGGTTTATCGAGGATGATCGACATTTAGGTACGAAGCCTCAATGAGTCGGAGGCGATTCCTACAGGTCAGCAGGGTAATGCATCCGTAGCATAAGAAAGCGAAATCATGACAACCGTATTCACTGCGCACCGTCACGGTGCGAACACTAACACTGTAAGTACCGCACATCCGCGCCGCTTTCTCATGCTGGGGATAGCCCTGGCTAGTATTCTTGTGCTTCTGCTCAGCGCCTGCACTTCGGCGGGGAAGCAAGAAGAAAAGAAGACTGTGCTCACCACCTTCACCGTGCTGGCGGACATCGCTAAAAACGTTGCAGGTGATCACCTGAATGTCGAATCGCTGACCAAACCCGGTACCGAAATTCACGAGTACGAACCCACTCCCAGCGATATTAAGAAGGCGCATCGTGCCGATTTGGTGCTCGATAACGGGCTGAACCTGGAAAGCTGGTTTACCAAGTTCGTGCAGGATTCTAACGCCCCGCACGCCACCGTGAGCGAGGGGGTGCAGCCGATCAATATTGCCGAGGATGCTTATGCCGGCAAACCCAACCCGCATTCGTGGATGAGCCCCAAGAACGTGCAGATTTACGTGGATAATATGGTGCGCGAATTCAGTAAGCTTGACCCCGCCCATGCCGATGATTACCGCACCAATGGGGAAAATTATAAGAAACAGCTGCAGCAGGTTCAGGATGAGCTGGTGCGCGATGTTAGCGTTCTGCCCGAGAATCAGCGGGCGCTCGTAACCTGCGAAGGTGCTTTCTCATACTTGGCGGCGGATGCCGGTCTCAAGGAAAAATACATTTGGGCGGTGAACTCTGAACAGCAGGCAACCCCCTCGCAGCTAAGCTCGACCATTGATTTTGTGCGCGAGAACCAGGTGCCCGCCGTATTCTGTGAGTCTACCGTCTCGGATGACCCCATGCGCCAGGTCGTGGATGCGACTGGCGCCAAATTCGGCGGCGTGCTTTATGTCGATTCCCTCTCTGAGGCGAATGGTCCGGTTCCTACCTATCTTGATATGATTCGTCACGATGCGCGCACCATTGTCGCGGGGCTGACGGGCAAGCAATCTTAGCCGGTCGGCGGGGGAGTAGGCCGTCGCATACCGCGCCCCGCCGGTGTGTAGTGAGGAAGCCCCACCGTCACGGACGATGAGCGGGGCTTAGAAGAAGTACGGGAACGAAATTTTGTCGGATACAAAACCTATGGAAACACTGCTGAAAGTCGAAAATTTGGGCGTCCATTATGGAACCGTGCGCGCCCTGTACGAGACTACTTTCGAGCTTGGTACCGGGAGTATATGCGGACTGATCGGCATGAACGGTTCGGGAAAATCGACCCTCTTCAAAGCCATTATGGGTGTTATTCCCGCGCATACCGGAACCGTGGAGATCGCGGGCAAAGAACCATACCTTGCGCGTAAAAACGGCATTGTCAGTTATGTGCCGCAGAGCGAGGAAATAGACTGGAGCTTCCCCGTCTCGGTGCGTGAGGTCGTGGCGATGGGGCGGTACCGCGGGCTGGGCATCACCCGTCGGCTGCGTGCCACCGATAAGCAGGCGGTCGAGCACGCCCTAGAGCGCGTGGAGCTGACCGAGCTTGCTCATCGTCAAATCGGGGCACTCTCGGGCGGACAGCGCAAGCGGGCATTCGTGGCGCGGGCGATAGCGCAAGGCGCGCGGCTTCTGTTACTTGATGAGCCCTTCGCAGGAGTGGATAAAAGGTCAGAATCCATGCTCATTCAGGTGTTGAAGCAGATGCGCAGCGAGGGTGCCACCGTGCTGGTTTCAACCCATGATTTGGCGTCTCTACGAGCCTTTGCCGACGATGCTCTGCTGCTGCGTCAAACGATTTTGATGCACGACACCCCGCAGGCGGTGTTAGCACCCGAAAATTTGGTGCAGGCGTTCGGTATGCAGGTTCAGGCGGGCGCCGATAGCGGCGCATCCGACGAGCAGACCCGGCGTGAGAAGGGAGAATAGCATGAGCATTCTGGATTACCTGGTGGAACCGTTCACCCTTCCCTTCATGACGCGCGCCATGGTCGTTACCGTGATTGCCGCCGTGGTCTGTGCGCTGCTTTCCTGCTGGCTCGTGATGCTCGGCTGGTCGCTCATGGGCGATGCGATCTCGCACGCGGTACTGCCCGGCGTGGTGCTCGCCTATATTGCGGGCATCCCCTTTGCCGTGGGGGCGGTGATCGCCGCACTCGTGGCCGTCACCCTGATCGGCGCGGTACAGCGCAGCGGGCGCGTGCGTGAGGACGCCGCTATCGGTATTGTCTTCACAACTCTTTTTGCGCTCGGGCTCGTACTGGTTTCAGTGACACCCTCAAGCACCGACCTGAACCATATTCTTTTCGGGAACGTGCTGGGCGTATCCTGGCCGGATGTCTGGCAGGTAGCTATTCTCGCCGTCATCGTGGCGGGTGTCCTGCTGATTAAACGCCGCGATTTTATTCTGTACGCCTTCGACCGCGGGTTCGCGCACGCTATCGGGCTGCGCCCCAGGGTTCTTGGCGCGCTGCTTCTGGTGATGCTGGCGCTCACGAGCGTGGTGGCGCTGCAGATCGTAGGAGTCGTGCTCGTAGTCGCCATGCTTGTGATTCCCGGATCGACCGCACGTCTGCTCACCGACCGTTTCACGCCAATGCTCGCGGTCTCGGTCGGGGTGTCGGTGCTGGGTACGCTCGTGGGGCTTTATAGTAGCTACCACCTGGATATTTCACCCGGCGGTGCCGTAGTCGTTACCCAGGGCATTATTTTCTTGACCGTGTATATATTCGCCCCGCGCTACGGAATTCTGGGACGGATGCGCGCGGCACGCCGCCCGGCAGAACAGGCTGAAGTCTAGGTTTGCGGCAGGTTCGCGCGGGAGCATGAGTGCACTCGGTGGCCAAGGCTCTCACCGGGCGCAAGCCGCACACGATGCGCCTAAGGGTACCCAACTTAGCCTCCGAGCCTCGAGGCAAAATTACCGGGGCAAAGCTATGACGGGCGAGAGACAAAAAGCCCAGCCGCTGCGACGGTTCCTAAGGGTATAGCACCCGACCCCGGGTTTTGAGCGGCAGGAGCATCGGAATGATTGGCGTGCGCGAGAACCCGCACGTTAACCGCCTCCGAAAAAGGGGCGCCCTCTTCAAGAAGTAAACGCGCGCCGGGAACAAAACCGTGATCCTGCAGATAGCGCAGCAGCCTCGGGTCGGAATCGGTGATCCGCTCCAAAACCACGCGCTCGCCGGGCTCGCACTGGGTGAGCGGAACGGTCTGTGGGAATGAGATACGCCCGGACGCATCCGGAATAGGGTCGCCGTGCGGGTCGCGCGTAGGATGGTTCAGAATCGCGTCTATACGCTCAATCATGAAATCAGAGACCGCATGTTCGAGAACTTCGGCTTCGTCATGCACGCGGTCCCAGGTGTAACCCAGAGTTTCCACCAGGAAAGTTTCGATCAGACGATGGCGGCGAATCATGGCGACCGCATAGGTGCGCCCCAGCGGGGTGAGCTCGATGGCGCCGTAGCGCTGATGATCGATCAGATCGGCCGCCGCAAGTCGTTTAAGCCCGTCTGAGACCGAAGAAACCCGCAGCCCCATGCGTTCGGCTAGGGCGGATGCGGTCGCAGGAGCTTCCGTCCACTCTTCAAGTGACCAGATGGTTTTGAGGTAGTTCTGGGTGCTCACAGATAGTTCTGACAAGGGCATAAGGATAAGTTTACCGAAGTTCGGGTTCGGGTGTGCCTTTTCTTACCGCGAGCAGATAGTATTTCGACGAAAAGATAACGAATTGCTATCTGCTCGCGCGTGGGTAGTCTCGGTTAGGATGGGGTCATGAGCGTTCTTCTGTACGACCCCGATTGCGGTTTCTGCACCGCGAGCGCGAATCTGCTGCGTCGCCTCGAACCGAGGGCGCGTATTTTGCCTGGAACGCCCGAAAATCTTGTGCAGTACCGCGTGGATGCGCGCCGTTTCGCCCACGCTTTGCCGTTCATTAACGATGCCGGGCAGATCATCTACGGTTCGGATGCGATCGCCCTGACCCTGCGCACGTGCTCGGATGCGACGCTGCGCGGCAAATGCCTGCGTGCCGCCGGGGTTCTCCTGCTGAACCCGCCGATGCGCCCCGTCGCGCACCGAGCGTACCGTTTGGTGGCGGGGCACCGGGCACAGATTTCTCGCCTTACTTCTCGCTTGGGGTGTACCTCTTCGTGCGCGGTAAAACCGGCCTAAGACGCGAATTTTTTGCGGAGTATTCCCGTAATAAGCATTTGAGAAGTACTTTTATATGGCGGGAGGCGATGGTGTATCCAGCCGGTTGAGCAGGTCGAGTACCGCCGGGCGTGCCGCCTCCACGGCAAGCCGCGAGAATTCGAGGGCGTCGCCGGTGCAATCGTTCGTGCTGACCGTTCCCAGTGCCCCGGCGA
>NZ_KV793079.1:0-60855 GCF_001808385.1 Rothia sp. HMSC08A08 | reverse complement strand
AGGTTTGTGCGAATTCAACTCGGGGGTTGAGCTTTGTGAGTTCGTCCGACAGCGCAGTGAGTGAGTGCTGTGCGGAACGTTGAATAAAGGTTAGAACGAACACCTTCCTATTATGCCGTAAAACCTTCAACAAGCTGCGTAAGGTTCGCCGTAATACCGGCAACATTTAAAACCCCAAAAATACGCATTGATAAGGCGAATTATCGCGAGCATGCACTGTGTGCAGAAATCCTCAAAAGGACGTAGAACACCCCCGAAAGGAAAATAATTTTCATGCAAGTGCACGTTGAATTATTCGCTTTCGGGGGCGTTGAGCGGAGTTGATAGACGGGGCTATCGTGGAACTACTGTGCGTTCGTTACCTGCGAGATATGGGGCAGCTGACGTAGCGGCTTCTGGAATACCATCACCACCAGCGACAGGAAAATGAACACCGCGTAGAACAGCGCCGTGTACGTAATGCCCCAATCAACAATGAGGAAGCCTGCCAGCAGAACAGCCAGCGGGGTCAGCGCCATGTTCGGGATGCCCTGCACCGAGTGCACGCGACCGATCATGTGCTCCGGGGTGGATGCGTTAATGTACGCAATGATGCTCGAATTGAAGGAGGGAAGCACAATACCCGCCAACACAATCAGCAGGCACACCGCCCACAGCATCGAATGAACCACCGGCAGCAACAGGTAGCAGGCCGACATGATGGCCAGGGAGGTGATACCGAGCGGGCCGAGCGCAAACTTCTCGGTCAGCGGGCCGACTAGGAACGAACCGAGCAACACGCCCACACCGAAGGCGCTCGCAAAGATGCCGATGAAGAGCGGGTGTGCGCCCTCCAGGGTGTAGTAGTAGATGAAGGTGAGCGGAATGCCGACCGTTCCAAAGTTTGCAAGCGTTGAAACGAACGCAATGGACACCAGCACCTTGTTTTTCAGGATGTACTCGAAACCGGCTTTTGAGTCCTGCCAGAAGCTGGTTTTCTCGCCCTCCTCCTCTTCCGCGGGCTGCCGACTAGCGCCGTAGCTCTTGGGTGCGACGATGAACGCCAGCAGGTTGACGACCGCGTGAACTGCGGTCATGAGCACGGTCGAGAAGCCGATAATGATGCCGGCGACCGGGCCGCCCAGCAGGTTGGCGGTGGACTCGCGCGTCTCGCCCATACCGGAGGCGTACCCCAGGTGTTCCTTGGGGACTACGCGGGTGATGATGGACTGTTCACTCGGGTAGTCGAAGGTGGAAATGATGGCGGCGAGAGAGATCGTGATCACCAAAACGTAAATGTTGGTGACGTTGAAAACGAGGTAGAGAAGAATCGCTATCCAGGACAGCGACTGGCCGATACAGGACAGTGCCAGGCACTTTGAGGGGCCGATTCTATCGACCCACGTTCCAGATACAGCTCCGGCGCAGGTGGCGAGAACACCCGCGACGAAGAGGGTGATACTCGCAGCTTCGGGGGAGCCGGTTAGCGCCAAAATAATGATGGGCGTGGTGATATAGCTCATCGAGTCTGAGAGCTGGTTGGCCCCAATGGCGAAGAGAGTATTTCGAAAATCTCTATTCTTGAGTAGCTCGGTGTTGACACTCATGGGGGATCTCCACTGTGTATGAATTACTGTAATCGAACATATTTTGATGTATTGCTTTACCTAAACTTTGCGGCTTAAGTTTGGCAAGATACCTAATTCCTTCATATGCGGCAAGTGATCCAGATATAAGGACTATAGGAGATATTGCAGCATTTATCTCTGGAACTTTATCTGTATGAGCTTCCTCGTAACCTAGACGAGTCATATTTCGTAGATTACTTTCACGGATGCATCTATAGCATCCTGTAACCTTTGGGTCGTAGATGCAACAATTAATTATTGGGCCATTGTAGCTTGCATCAATCCATGGTTTACCAGATTTTAATGAAGCATCAGAGAACCAAAATGGTATATCGTCTGGACTGTCAGCGCAGCGATACACTAGGTCATATTCGTTAAAATATTTAATGAGGTCATCAGAGGAAGTAATTTTCTTATCCTCGGATGTAATAAGAATTTTTGAATTTATTTTTTGGAGATTTTTCATGGCAGCCGTTGATTTTTTGAGCCCAAGGTCTTTTTCTGTGTATAGAATTTGCCTATTGAGATTCGACTCTTCAACATTGTCAAAATCAACTATGTGTATTTGAGATACTCCTGAAGATGCTAAGTTCATGGCCACGGATCCGCCAATTCCGCCAAGACCTACAATTACAATTTTCGAGGAGGACAGAATATTTTGCACCCGAAAAGGGTCGCTACTTCCTGAAGTGTCAATCCAAGAAAAGAATTCACGACTTCTTGAGTACCTATTAGATTTTGTAGATGATTTAAGGAAGAATCCATCTTCTATGTGACCCATCGTTATGAGTGATTCTATAATCTTCCTTGAATTTTTAGGAGTTAATCCTAAAATTTTTGATGTCTTTATAACTACCTCATCTATCGTGTATTCTCCTGTTAAGATCTCATTTAGGTTCTTAAAATTTCCCGAGGGGTCATGAATTGTGTTTGATATGCCTTTCTGGAGGTGGTTATTTACTGTCCGCCTACACGATGTGCCGGAGGACGGAGACCACCATGAGCCCTCTTGAGCTCATCTTCGGATGAGGTAATCAAATCCTGAATATCGAGTTCCATTGGTGTTCCTTTCGACAGATAGTCATCTATGGCTATCGAATCTTGGCTGAGCGATTCAGCTCAACCCCCAACATCTGTTGGTGTCTTAAATCATAGTGGAGATATGAGTCATATGCATGAACTCATGTTGAAAAACTTTCCTCATTTTGAGTATTGACATTAGGGTTAGGTTGACTATAATTCATTCTTGGTGCTTCCACCCAACCGAACCCTGAATGAACCCGGCTGAACCCGATTCCGGGCACGCCAAAGACGCCCGCCACCGGTCAGCCCCGCAACGCAGCGGGCAGGGGCGGGGGAGCACAGAAGAGCACTACTCCACCAGGCCCGCGAAGCCCGACAGAGCCAGCACCTCCTCAACATCCTGCGGCACCGAACGCGCCACCCACGGCGAATGCACCAACACCGCCCGCCACTGACCGCGCGACACCGCCACATTCAAACGATTCGGCGAGAGCACAAACCCGGCACCGCGCCCAGAATCAACCCGCGACGACGCCAACGACACCAACACCACCGCAGCCTCCTGACCCTGGAACTTATCCACCGTACCCACACGCACGCCAGCACCCGAAGAATCAGCCAGACCAGCGGCAATCAGCGCCTCACGCACACAATCAACCTGCGCGTTATACGCCGCCACCACAATGCAATCCTCCGCCGCCAACGGGCGCGGCGCAGCACCAGCTGCCGGAACCCACTCACGGCCCAACAACTCGCGCACGCAATCCACCACCGCCTGCGCCTCCTGCACAGAACGCACCGAACAGCCCACATGCTCCACCGGATACGACACCACACCCGGCGCAACACCCTGCAGGGCGCGACCAGCCGTCGCCGCCGCGCTCGCCAGCGCGCCATCATAGGACAGCCACGAAACCCGCTCGCACAGCGCCGAATCCATACGCCACGACTCACCCAAGAAATAGCCACAACGAGGATCCAGCGCCGCCGCCCCATCAGACAACCAACCCAGCGCCGAAACATCCACCGGGTACGGATGAACACCCGTCGACACCTGCGGCAACTGCTGCGGATCGCCCAGCAGCAGCACCGAACGCGCCGCACGAGCTGCCGCCACCGTATTTGTCAGAGAGAACTGGCCAGCCTCATCAACCACCAGCACATCCAACGACCCGGCAGGCACACGACGCTCACTCACGTAATCCCACGCCGTGCCGCCAAACAGCAAACCGCCCGCACCAGAAATCAGCTCCACCAGCTCAGAATCAGACACCTCAGACCACGGGGCGGGGGTCACCGACTTACCGCGCAGACGCACCGCACGCGAAACATCAAAACCATCACGGGCACAGCACGCCAACATAAGATTCTCAATCACCGCATGCGACTGAGCCACCACGCCCACCTTCGCGCCCTCCGCCACCAGGCGCGCAATCACGTGTGAGGCGAGGAAGGTCTTACCCGCACCGGGAGGGCCCTGAACCGCCACATAGGAATGGTCGAGAGCGCGAACCGCCGCGTGCACGGCATCCACCGTGGGCAGGTCAGAGGTGGGAAAATCAACCTCACGGGGTAGATTTTCTGCATTTTTGGCGTTCAAGGCGTTCTTCTTCAGGCGCGGCACACGGCGGAACAGCAAATCCGCGGATGCGCTCTCCACCCCCGTCAGCGAAGCCGCCGCATCGAGCACGCTCGGCAGGGTGCTGGGGGAGGCGGGAGCCTCGGAAGGATCAGAATCTTCACCGGATGCGGGGAGGTCAGGCATCAGCGCGCTAGGCATGAGAGTACCGTCGAAAAGCAGCCCGTGCACATCAGCCTGCAGGGCCGCCTCAATCGTCGCCATAGACACCGGATCGCCAGGACCAATACCCGAAGGCAGGGCACCGTGCGGCTCATCCTTCACGCGGATGCGCTCCTGCAGAAGCACCTCTAGGAACTCGCCGGTCGACTCTTCGACAGCCTCTGCGGCAGTCTCTTCGGGGTCCGCAGAATCCTCAGATCCGGCACGGAAACCGCCCTGCGCCACCGCCAGCACGCGCATGCCAAAGAAACCCGTCGCCGCCAACTCAGCGGGCACACGCTCACCCGGATTCGACGCACGGAAATAATTCAGCTGCGACTCCATACGGTCCAGATGAGGTATCTGATGAGAACGATGAGGCTACTTCCAACAGTGAGCCGAACACGGTAAACTGAGATAACTAATGGTGAGGGAAGGGAACGTGCTATGAGTACTCACACTGCTGAAGGACTATATAGCTCCGTCATGCGCAATGGAAAACCTGCACGTTTACGTTCTGATTATAAGAAGGTCGTAGATACCGAAGTTGGTGAGCTACGGCGAAGCATTTCTCAGCAGGTCAAAGAACGTCAGCAAAGCAAGTTTCAAGATTCTCCACAGCCTTGGTGGACAACGGTGGTGAATCCGATTCGTAATATTTTTAATCGGTAGATTATCAATATTGAGGTTTATACCTGCATAACGTAGTGAGGTCATCCAGATAATCTGGATGACCTCATCGTTTTATTTTGTCGGGCTGGCAGAATCCAGCCGGTTGAGCAGGTCGAGTACCGCCGGGCGTGCCGCCTGCTCTTCGTGCCAGAGCGAGCGCATGAGCGTGCGGCTGACTGCTTGGGTGGTAATGCCGAGCGCCTGTGCAACTGCCCGCTGTTGCCCGCGGACCCCGGGAACCAGTAGATCGACGACCCGCCATTCGGCCTCGGTACGGTCGGAACATACCCGATACAGCAGGCGTGTGAGCCCCGAAGCCATGTCTGCGACTGCGCGATTGTGTGCCGATACCGCAATACCGCGGGCGGGGGCGCCGGTGCGTGCCGCCTCCACGGCGAGCCGTGAGAATTCGAGGGCGTCGCCGGTGCAGTCGTTCGTGCTGACCGTTCCCAGTGCCCCGGCGAATCGGGGAATGCGTAGCTCGCCAACTCCGATGCCAACCCAGAATCCCTGCTCGCGCGAAGCATACAGGGCCGCCTGCAGGGCGTCTGCGGAACTCTCGAAGGCACCCTGAATTTCGTCCGGATAGGTTTGTGCGAATTCAACTCGGGGGTTGAGCTTGGAGAGCTTGTCGAGAAGCGCAGGCAATGAAACCTGGGGGGAACGTTGGATGAAGGTTAACACGAACACCCCTCCATTATGCCTGAGCGCCTCGGGTTTTGATAGGGTTTCGCAGCACGGGTTGGCAGGGGCAAGCACGCCCGGGCGATGCTGTTTCTCACAATCGCGCCGGATTTGGCACCGATGACCGGGCGCGCCGCATAAAACTGTCTAATATGCCTTGTCAGCACTCGAATGCGGGTGATCCCCAGGGGGTGGCGGAGCGTACCAAACCCAGGTATCCGCCCAACGCCAAGAGTTCGGGGATGCTCTGCGGCACGAACCGGTGCAGGCTGTCGGATGCGACCAGCACGGAACACCACTGCCCGCGTGAGAGCGCCACGTTCAGGCGGTTAGGGGAGAGCAGAAATTCTGCGCCTCGCCCCGATATTCCGGCATTTGAGGAGGCCATTGACACGATCGTCACCGGCGCCTGCTGACCCTGAAACTTATCAACGGTCCCTACGCGCACGCCGTGACCGTCCGCATCCAGAAGCCCGGCGTGGCGCAGATGCTCCGCAACCGTATCGACCTGCGCGTTATAGGCGGCGACCACCACAATATCTTCGCCGGTGAGCTCGCGTGCAGGCTGATTCGCCCCGGGAGTCCATAAAGCACCCACGAACTCGCCCGCTAGGCGCGCGACGGCTGCCGCCTCTACTTCGGAACGTACGGTGCAGTGCTCGTGATGAACGCCGTACATATACAGCCCAGGATCGGAGGGCAGAACGGATTCTTCACGCTCAGGAACCTTGAGGATGCGCTCGCTCGCCGCCGCTGCCGAGTGCAGCTTCCCGCTGTAGGACAGCGCGGAAACCGGTGCGCACAGCTGCGGGTGCATACGCCAGGTGACTTGCAGAAAATAACCGAATGCAGCGGGCAGTACCGACTGCCCGCTGGACAGCCAGCCCAGCGCCGAGGTATCCAGCGGGTACGGATGCTCACCCACCGCAACCTGCGGCAGCTGCTGCGGATCACCCAGCAGAAGCAGATTCCGTGTGGCCCTTCCAACCGCCAGGGTGTTAGCGAGCGAGAACTGCCCGGCTTCGTCAATAACGAGCAGGTCGAGCGAGCCCTCAGGAATACGGTTCGGATTCGCAAAATCCCAGGCGGTCCCGCCAAAAAGAACGCCGGGCGAAGCTCCGGCACCGGATTTTTCGCCGCCGAGCCCACCGGATTTATCTAATAAAGCGGTCAGATCTTTATCACTGACCTCAACCCAGGGGTAATTGGGGAGCTGAGATTTGCCCTTGGCGCGCATCACCCGCTCGGCGGGAAACAGGTTACGTTCCAGGCACGCGGTCAGCATATTCTCCACGACGGCGTGAGACTGCGCCACCACACCCACTTTCGCGCCCGCCGCAACCAACCTGGCGATCACCTGCGACCCCAAGAAGGTCTTGCCAGACCCGGGCGGGCCTTGAACCGCCACATAGGAACGGTCAAGGTCACGAACCGCCGCGAGCACCGCCTCAACAGTGGGCAGCTCGGCGTGAGAAAACTCCGTCTCTTGGGGCAGGCTCTCGCGGGTTTTGAGCCGCGGCGGGCGGCGTTCGATAAGGTCAAGCGTCCCGGTCGCGGCAACGTTGGGGAACGAGCCTTCAGCCTCGACCGCTACGCGCACAAGCGACGCCTCTAACTGTTTCGTTGTCACGGGTGCGCCCGGGGTGAGCCCCAGCGGGAAGGCCGCATGTTCTTCATCGTTCACACGGATGCGCTCGGCAACTACCATCACAACACGCTGCCCGCCGCCTGTCGCCAAAGTAGCGTCCTCTGCAGGTTCGCCCGGTTCCTCATACGGTTCGAGAGACATAATTTTTGCCCCGAAAAACCCGAGTCTATGCAGTGTATCTGGCACGCGGACCTGCGGGTTAGTCGCGCGAAACGCCTCCACCTGGGAATCGATGCTTTCGTATGCCTTCGCAGGCGCATCGTCGGCACTATAAAGCAGATAATGCCCGGTATCGTCGGCCTTGAGAGTGTGCGAATCCGCCAGGGTAGCGACCGCGCGCAGAGTACGCATTTTCGCCCCGCGCACGCGCTCCCAATCGGTTGCGGTCTCAACACTCTCGAAAATCACGCAATTGCGCGTATTCGCCCAATTCTCGTAGGGCTCGTGCAGGCGGCGCAGATGATCCCGCCAAAACGGCGCCTTTTCGCGGCGATAGAAATCGACACCGGAGAGGAGCATCGCCAACCGGGAATTTTCGGCAGATAGCCCCCGATTCTTCTGATTCTGCTTTTCGAGCTCGGCAAGGCGTTCCCGCAGGCGCTCAAGCTGAGCGTACTCTTCATCATCGTCGGCAGGGACGGCAGGACGCACCCGGTACGGATGCTGTGCCTTCGCGGGAATGCCCTCAAACGTCGATTCCGCCGCGGAGTCACCGGAATCCGCCCAGGATTCTTCGCCTGAATCATCGCTGCTATGAGGGACGAGCTCTGGCTCGTCAAGCGTTTCGGATGCGCCAGCTTCGGCCTCCACACGTGCCGCGCACGCCGGGCAGTCACCGCAGCTCAGCAGATCGGGAATATCGGTGAGCGCTATACCCTCCCGCCATGATGCGCGCAAAAATTCGTAGCGTTCCGTGAGGGTTTCCAGCACCGGGATCAGCCGCGCGAGCGGGTAGCGTTCCGTGCCCTGCGCGGTGTGTACTTCCACCTCGGCAGCCGCCGCATTCCCCGTGTCTGTGCCGCATGAAGCCTGTGCTGCATCCAGAAGTGCCACGACTTCTGGGTTTAGCTGGGGCGCACCGCTATCACTACGCACGACATGAGAGAACTCGCTCGCGGTGGCGTCGTGTTCGTTCTCCCGGGTGCCTGCCGTATGCCGCGAAAAATCGGCGTAGAGCGCCGTCTCGCAGTGGTGAACACGCAAAAGCTCCGTAACGGCGACTCTCGGCAGATCGTTGGGCACGGATGCGGCAGAGGGTGAAGACACGAAACTATCCTTCGGAACGGGGTGAGTGAATATGCGCGAATAACCGCAGGGGTGCTTGTGATGCGTGGGTGCTGTATGCCCGCGGACGTACTCGGCAGTCAGATAAATATACAATACTTTGCATATTCGTGCTCTACTTCGAGCTGGGAACCTCGGCTGGATTTTGACCCACTGCCTGGGAAGGTGCATCCTCCTGCGGCACGTTCTCACCGGCAGGCGAAGCGGAAGGCGAACCATTCGGGGCCTGCGAGGAATTCGGGGCGGAACCCGAACCTGTCGCATCGGGAGACGAAGATGAACCCGGTACCTGTGAGCCCGAAGGTGCGGGCGTTCCCGTGGGGTTCGCGGGAGGCTCGGTACGCGCCGCCACAATCGCCGCGGCGCTATCAACCGTATCCTTCGCGCCGGGCAGAGCTTCCGCACCGCCGACATCGTTGAGCAGGCTCACGAAAATCAGGCGTGTGCCGTCTGGGCGGGTCGCATACCCCGATAGTGAAATGGCCGTGAACAGCGTGCCGGTCTTTGCCGCCACATGCCCGCGCGCATACTTATTCGCTTCTCCGCTAAAACGATCCTTGAGCGTACCCGAAACACCCGCAACCGGGAATCTGCGCTCAAGCTCTTCATGCTTCGGATGCGCCGCCAACGCCCCCAAGGTTTGCGCCAGCGTGCGTGCCGTCACCCGGTTCTGCAGGGACATACCGCTCACATCAGCCTGCACCAGCCCGGTAACCGAAATCTTCGCTTCCTGCAGTTTCTCGCGCACAAGTTTCTGCGCCTCGGATGCGCTGCCCTCACGCCCCGCAGCGATCGCCATATTGCGCCCTAGCACCTCGGCGAGCACATTATCGGACTCTAACATCATCACAAAGGCCTGATCGAGCGCGGACGCCGACTGAACCTGAGCGATCTGCTCAGCATCGGCCTCACGGGGGCGGCGGTCGGCAACCGTAAATACGTACCCTGCTTTGACCTCTGCATGCTCTTCACTCGCCTTATTGAGCACCTTCACGAACGCTTCTAGGGCGGCGATTCCGGCGTCTTGCGGGCGTGCCGGTTTATCGGGGGTGGACTGCCCGGGCACGGTGTGTGAGGCCAGCGCGATCGGGTTAATCGGGGTGATCTGCCCGGATTCGAGGTCGCCGGGCTCCCAGCCGGGGTTTGTCGCGGAACCCGTGTAAATCGTGGTGTCGAGGTAGACGGGGAAGGTGCCGTGCGCGACCTTGCGTTCGTTCATCTGCTGTACGGTATCCGCAGCGAGCGTGCTCAGCCCGGCGCGCATCGTCGGCGAACCCGCGGTGGCCGGTTCCGTGGCTCCTTCCACGAGCAGAGTATCGCCGCCTGCCACCAGAAACAGCCCATTTTTACCCTGCGCCACCGAGGTTGTGAAAATGCGTTCCGGCGCGGTCTGCACGAGCGCAAAATAGGTCAGAATCTTCAAATTCGATGCGGGCAGGCGCGGGGTATCCGGGGCATCCACATAGAGTTCACGTGTGCCGTCGAGGGCAGTCACAAGCATGGAATGGGCGGGGTAGGTGCGCTCCTGAAAGAGCTTGTCAAGCTGGGTTTTCAGGTCTTGAATCTGCTGAGTATTCAGCACCGGAGTGGGGCTCGGCGTGGGGGTGACCGACGGGGTTACGGATGCGGTGCCGCTCTGCGACTGTCCGCCGCTTGGGTTTGAGCATGCGGCAAGGAATAGCGCGGGTGCTGCACCGAGCAGGGCGCGGCGAGTGAACGGGGTGTTTATCGGTTGGGGTGAACGCATCTTAAGAGCATAACGAATTCCGCCGCGAAATACCGAGCCGGTTACGCGCATCGCGAGGACTACACGCTACCAGCTCGCCTGGAGATAGCGTGATGATGTTCGCGGCAACGTATTCGAAAGCACGATTTTTGTGGCATTGAATGGGTGTTGTGCACGCGTTCAGGGGGTACAATGGGGGAGTTGTTCGCCGCCTTGATGCGCGGTGCAGAGGCTTACATTCATAGAAAGAGGCTCCCATGGAACTCGACGTCACGATTGAAATCCCCCGCGGCTCCCGGGTGAAGTACGAGATAGACCACAAAACCGGTCGTCTGTATCTAGATCGCGTGCTGTTCACCTCAATGCAGTACCCCACCGCATACGGCTACTTTGAGAACACACTCGGCGAGGACGGCGATCCGCTGGACGCCATGTTGGTTCTAGACGTTGATATTGTTCCCGGTGTGATCGTGGAGGCTCGCCCGGTTGCTGTATTTAACATGACTGACGAGGCTGGTGGCGATGCGAAGGTACTGTGCGTGCCCACCGATAAGCGCTACGATCACATCAAGTCGCTGGCGGACGTGCCCGAGCAGCTCAAGGCTGAGATTCAGCACTTCTTCGAGCGTTACAAGGATCTGGAACCCGGCAAATGGGTGAAGGGCGAAGGCTGGGACGACATCGCCGCGGCAGAGAAGATGGTTCAGGAGGCGATCGACCGCTTCGCTGCCGAAGGCCACTAGGTCTTACTCACGTTCCTGTTAACATCGGGAGCGGTTTCTTCATTCGGGAGCACTTTATTTGCTCCCGCATGAAGAAACCGCTCCCGTTTGTATTAGGGGGGGGGCAAGAGCGGTTCTTGTGGTTGCTATTATGGAGCCGCAGTTTTCCCGAGGAGCTTTATTAAAAATTAATTTTATTGTCGTTGCACTGCGCTACGTGAACGTATAGTGTGGGAAATAATACGCTGTTCATTAAATCTTTTATATGCATGCAGAGACGGATAATTAGCCCATAATCTGGGTATCTGTACGCGATATAGCATTATGTATTTCTTAATTAAGAGTTTGTTGTGCGCCAAAATTTGCAGCATATGACGTCCTTGAAATAGATACGCCGTGGTGAGGAGTATAAATGAAAGGCTTGATATGTGAATGTCGAAATGCCATTCGTTTAACTGCCACGGCAGGGGTTTCTGCGATTTTCGCGGGTGCTGATGTTGCTGCGCGGGCTACTGCCCCGAACGTAATGCGCAAGGTTCTTGATATCAAAAATGTAAGTAATACGTCGTACGGCACTATTGGCAAAACTAAGCCCGTTGTCGCCCTGCTAACGCGCGTGTTAGCTCTGACCGACACAATAGCGGAATATAGTAAAGCCATTGGGTTGAGCCGAAAAACGAAGCGGCTTTGGGATAGTGTGTCTGGTCTGGGGAGCGCTGTCCGTCAGAGGACCTTGTCGATGAGGTCGGTGAATGCGCCGCAAATCCTTGGGAAGCAATACTCACCCTTGAAGGAGTTACCTCAGCCTGCCTTCCAGAGGCTATCTTCGCAACTTTATGTGGTATCACTCGTTTGGGGCAGCGTGTCTATGTTGCGTGGAGGGCGCACGAAGGAGCGTCAGTATACGCCGGATCATTCAGAGTATGTAGCGTTGACGAGTGCACTGAAGGGTGGTTATTTCAGTGGTTTTTTCGAATCGTTCTGTGTCTTTTTCGTGATTCTCGGTGCTCGGGCTGTTGTACCAGCTTTAAAGCTTTCTGCGCTGTCTCTTCCGCGGCTGCAGATCGCTGGTATCGTGTGGATTTCCTACCTCATCTTTCCGCTAGTACTCGTATTGGTGCAGCGTCCGTTGGTGGTGCGTGCGCAGCATCCCTCTCCGGGAGGGTTGCTATTCGCTGCATGCGATATCTTAGTGCCGCCGCTGGTGTATCTGGTGGTAACACTAGGGATGTTTCAGGATGTAGGCAAGGCGGCAACAGTAGGTTCCTGTGCCTTAGTTTTCTATCTGATTTACGCGGCATGGCTTAAACCCTGGAAGCCTGGTTTCACCCGTACCCAAGTGCGCCACAAAATTCAAGAGACTAAACGGATGACCCGTGAACTGGTGGGCGATATCGCGCAGGAGTACGCCGGGATGATGCAGGAACGTGCTGCGATTATGCAGAAGTATGCCGAGGTTGACGACCCAGCTATTAAGAACCTATTTCTGCCGGGTAATCGCTACCGTATACCTCTCAAATATGAAAAACGAGGAGCACTTCCGCGTAAGCGGTGAAAACACTCCAACACGTGGAGAATGCGGGAAGGAAGACGTACATGAAGAGTAGTCAGTATACGCCGGATCATCCAGAGTATGTACCGCTGAGCGTTGTGTTGATGAGTGTTTATTTCGCTGGTTTTTTCGAGTCGTTCTGTGTCTTTCTCGTGATTCTTGGCAGCGGGGCTGTTGTGTCCGCCTTGGGGCTTTCTGCCCTGTCCCTCTCTTTGTATCAGGCGACTAAGACCGTACTGATTTCTTACCTCATCTTTCCGCTAGTACGCGCATTGGTGCAGCGTCCGTTGGTGGTGCGTGCACAGCACCCCTCTCCAGGAGGGAGGCTGTTTGCTGCATACGAAATCTTAGTGCCTCCACCGGTGTACTTGGTTGTGGCACTGGCAGTAACTCAAGATATAGGGCGAGCAGTCGTGGTGGGGGTCTGTGCCTTAGTTTTCTATCTGGCCTACGCGGCACGGTTTAAGCCCTGGAAGCCTGGTTTCACTCGGACAGAGGTGCGCAGCAAGATTGAGCAGACCAAGCAGATGACTCGTGAGATGTTTGGTGAGGCTGCGCAGGAGCGTGCTGAGACGATGCAGAAGAGCGCTGAGGTTGATGACCCTGCGGTCAAGGATCTGTTCCTGCCGGATAATCGCTACCGTATGCCTCTTGATCATGACGAGAGGCGTTCCTAGCTCGCTTCTTTCTTACGCTGCACCTGCTAGTGCATCTGCATGTTTCGGGAGCGGTTTCTTTATTTGGGAGCACCTTAAGTGTTCCCAAATAAAGAAACCGCTCCCGCTTGTGTATGAGTGTCTTCTCATCTAGAGAACCTCAAAATTTTTCCGAAAAATAGTTCGTATTTACTGTATTTTTAGTCTCCCTGCGGTGTAAAATTCTTAAAACCGAACTATTATTCGTATTTTTAAGGGGGATGCGGCCATCATGCCGCACACACGATGGCTTTTCATGCAGAAGAGTTTGCTCAGAACTTCGGGCAGCGAGTGCGGCGCATCCGTAAGGAAGAGCGGCTTACCCAGCTGGAACTTTCCTATATGGTGGGTGTAAGCGATAAAACGATTCGTGATATTGAACGTGGTAAGCCGGGACCATCTTTTGGGTCTGTGCTCAAAACCGCTGAAGTGCTGGGTATATACCTCGTTGTAGAAGGTGCAGATCATGCCTAATCCAGGACTCCTCAGGGCAGACATCTATAAAGCGGGACATCTAGCCGCGCGGCTCACACAGCACAGTGATTATTCTGTTCACTTTGCTTATTTACCGGGGTATACAGGTGAACCTCTTGCCTGGTCGTTACCTTTAGGTATAGAGCGGGTGACACCTCAGAGCACTCTTCCTAATTTCTTTGCTAATCTCTTGCCGGAGGGATACCGCCTGAACGCCCTTGCAGCGAGCCTAAAAACCAGCAAAAGCAATGAATTGGGTCTTCTCCTAGCCTTGGGAGCAGATGTGCCGGGAGATATACAAGTTGTTCCTGCAGGCGAGGTACCGCTGGAAGTACCAGCTGTTCTTGTTACAGATGCTGAATCGGTATCATTTCACGACTTGATGGGGGTAGTGGACCGTAAAAGTTTGCCCGGTGTGCAAGCAAAACTCAGTGCCCGTGTGAGCGCCCTTATGCGAACCCTGCCGGTAAATTGGAATAGTGAAGAAGCCCTTCTCAAAATAAGTCCTGACCGTATCCCACATTTGGTTGAAAATGAGTTTGAACATTTACGTGCCGCACATGCTCTCAAAATTCCTGTGGCGCAAAGCGTGTTAGTGTCTGATCGAGAAGGTGTTCCAGGAATCTTAGTTTCACGATTTGACCGTGGGCCTTCTGGTGAACGCTACGCTCTTGAAGACGCGGCTCAAATTCTAGATATTCCCCCAGTCGCCAAGTATAGTGCAGACGGTGACGTTACCAGCGAATCTCTTCTGACAGCAGTGGCAGAACGCGCGGCATCCCCTGCGCTTGCTGCTCGTAATATATATGTGCAATTTCTATATGCCTGGCTTACCGGTAACGGGGATTTACACGCTAAAAATATTTCTTTGCTTAAAACCCCGAAGAAAGGTTGGCAAGTGGCACCAGTTTATGATGTGCCAAGTTCTTGGGTTTACTTCAAAGATGATATGGCGCTGAGTATAAATTCACGTGTTAAAAATTTGAAGAAACGCGATTGGGATGCATTTGCCTACCACGCAGGAATTCCTGAGAACCTGCAACGCTACTTGCATAAAACTGCTATAAAGGCAGCCTCTAGTGTGTCCTGGGATCGATTGCCGTTCACCGGCTCACAACGGTATGGGGTGGAGCGGGAGCTGAGCCATCGTCGGTGGGAATTAGAGAAACATTTGTAGAATACGCCTGTGTTCCCGTTAATTCCGGGAACGGTTTCTTCATGCGCTGAGGGGCGTGATAACCGAGTACGCGAGGTATCACATAACAATCTGAAGCTGGCGAGAAAACGAGCCAAGTTGAAAACCGCTCCCACTTTTACCCCCTGAGTATGAGGCTTCACCTCAGCACAGTTCGATACACTGTGCATATGAGCGAGAACAACACACAGAACCTGCTAAATGTTGAGCGCATCGCCAAAATCGTGGGCAGCCTGGCGCCCGCCGGGCCGCGCATGAAGCCCCAGGAGATGGCTGGCGTGGTCGCATCTTTGCGCAAAGCGGCGGAAGAATCCGTGGACCATGTGCACCGCATCACCGGGCTTGATGCGGCACAAGACCTGCGCGACTCCGAGGTTTTGGTGGTTGATCGAAGTACCTGGGCGAAGGCGAACGCACAGGCGTTTTCGATCATGCTCGTACCCTTCGTCAAGCCCGCATTCGAGAAGATCCAGCAGAAAAAACCGCATGCTGACCTGAATAAACTCCAAGAAGGGCTGGCCTTCGAGGTCGGTGCCGTGCTCTCGTTCCTCTCCACCAAAGTGCTTGGGCAATATGAACCCTATGCGGCGCTGGCAGGGTACGGGCAGCCGGGCGGTCGTCTGATGCTGATCGCACCGAATGTGGTCGCCGTTGAGCGTGAACTCAACGTTGAACCCGAAGATTTTCGCTTGTGGGTGTGCCTGCACGAGCAGACGCATCGGGTGCAGTTTGCCGCCGCGCCGTGGCTGCGCGACTATTTTCTCGCCAAGATTACGGAGCTGGGCGATAGCGCCGCCAGCACCTTCGACCTCAAAGATACGTTCCGTGCCGCAGCCCAGGCCCGCGCCGAAGAACCCGGGGAGGGGCGGGCGCATCCTGTGAAAGAAGCCACCGCGAAGGCACGCAAAATCGCGAGCGAGCTGACAGCCATTATGAGCCTGCTGGAGGGGCACGCAAACGTGGTGATGGATGCCGTGGACGCCCAGATTGTGCCGACCGTCAAGACGATTCGCCGCAGGTTCAACCGCCGCAGCTCAACCCAGAAGTTCCTCACGAAGCTTATTTACCGTCTGCTGGGCATGAACAAAAAGATGGCCCAGTACCGCGATGGGCAGAAGTTCGTGCAGCATGTTGTGGATACGGTCGGCATGGAACGCTTCAACGTCGTGTGGGAGCGACCCGAGAACCTGCCGACCGAGCGGGAGATTCACAACCCGGACGCCTGGATCAAGCGTGTGCTGGACGAGGATGCTAAGGCGGTCGTGGCTGGTGGTAGAGACGAAGAGAATACCGGGTAATCCCAGAACGGGTTATATGACAAAACCGCGTGTTTCGTGACAATTTTTTGTCACATAAAATGTCACGAAACGCGGGAGTGCTCGTGGGTGCATAAACCCGTAAATCCCCGGTACAAAGCGGGACTAATCGCTATGAGTCTTTGTGTTTATATGACAAAATTACGTGACAAAACTCTAGATTTACATGACTTTTTGTCACGTAAAACCCTTTTACGTGACACTTTATGTGACAAAATGCCCTGTTATATGACAAAATTTGTCGTATAACATGTCACGTAACAAAATTCTGTCAACATTAGGGGAACACCAGAACTATGGAGTGGACTGCAGAACATATTACGACGGCCCTTAATGCTCTTCGCTCTCACGGTGGTGACAGCCCCTACCTCGAACTCAAAAAAGCCAGCGGCGGCATGCCTCAAAACTTAGGTCCAACTCTGTGCGCTTTCGCAAATATGCCTGACGGCGGAACCCTCATTCTCGGAGTCGATGAAAAAGACAATTTCGCCATTACGGACATTGAAAAACCGGCACAACTTCAGGCAAGTATCGTATCGCTGGCTCGCAATAATATCTCCCCATCACCGTACATAGAGTTTTCTACCCCGGTTCTTAACGGCAAAACTGTTCTCGTCGCCGAGGTACAAGGATTACCCATCGGCGATAAACCAGCCCGCTACAAAGGCAAAGCATATTTGCGGCAGGCTGATGGAGATTACCCTATGAACGATGCCGAACTGCGGATGCTCGAAGTCGCCAAATTTCACGCTGACGAGCAGGTTTCTTATGATGAAGCCCCCGTACCCGGCACCAGCGCGCAGAATCTCGACCAATCGCTCACCCAGGAATATGTGGGAGCCATCCGCCAAACAAGCCGACGTCTGCGTGAGAAAAGCGATACTGACATACTGCGCCAGACAAGCGTGACAACTGCATCCGGTGAACTTACCCTTGCTGGACTTTATGCGCTCGCGAGTTACCCGCAGGGTCCACGCCCGGCACTCGAGGCAACCGCAGCCGTCATCCTTCCGGCAGATGCTCCCGGGCGGCACCAAAACCTGCAAACATTTGATGGGCCCCTCCCCGAAATGCTCAGCGATATGCTCCGCTGGACGGAAGGGAACCTACCTACCACCGCCTACTACGGGGACGACGGCAACCTCAGGAACGTTCCCATCATTCCACTTGCTATCGCCCGAGAGATTATCGCTAATGCGCTTGTACACCGGAACTTGGGACCCTACACCTTGGGACTGGGCAAAAGCGTTCATGTGCGAATCCTGCCGGATCGCCTCGTGGTCGAAAGCCCTGGAGGCGTTATCGGATTGTCTGTCCGTCAACTGGAAAGCTCGGAGCATGCGCAGGTTGCAGTGAATCAGCGTCTCTACAACATTGTGCGTCATCTGCGCACACCCGACGGAGCTCAAGTTATCGAGGGCGAAGGCGGTGGAATCCGTGAGGTTCTTGAACTCGCGCACACCTACCAGCTTCCCAAGCCGCAATTCATCAATACGGGTGTCAAATTCAAGGTTATTATTTTCTTTCCTAAAACATCGGTCAGCCATGTGATACCTGAAGTATCTCGGCGCTCGTATAGTGCCCCTCAAACGGTAACAGACCTTCCCCGACCCCACGAACCAGAACCTAGCGCTGTTTATCCAACACTAAAATCGCTGAAGAACGCCCAGGTGGTCATGGATGCTTTTGAAGGGCAAGACCGATCCGTCACCGAAATTTCGCGGTTCACCGGGTTAACGGCGCGACAGGTACGCTACGTCCTTCACGCACTTATGCGTGAAGGATACGTGGAAATGGACGCATCGGCGGGACCGCGGAATACGGTGTATCGTCTCATCACACCATAACTACCGTGAATCGCCCCAGGAGGGGGGGATTCTTGCGGAATTGTCTGTAGACGGCATATACAACAGAGAAGGACAACACATGCAACATGGACGGCAGGGGCGGCTGCATCCGGCGGTGGGGAAGGCTCGCCGGGAACTGGCTCGCGCGCTGACGAACCTGCTGGGTGAAGGCGCCATCAAGGGGACCGGGCGTGCGCGGCGAGGCTCGACCGTATCGCAGCAGGGCGCAGAAACCGAGAAGCCCCTCGTGCTGGTTGCGTGCAGCGGCGGGCCAGATTCGCTCGCGCTTGCCTGTATTGCCGCGCACTTTGCGCGTCGTTCCGATGTGCGTGTGGGCGCCGTCGTGGTCGATCACGGACTGCAAGCCGACTCCGCCGAGGTTGCCGCAGCCACCGTAGAAACCCTCACGAACCTGGGGCTATATCCCGTGCTCACGGAGCGCGTGCAGGTTCCGCAGGGCAGCATGGGTCCCGAAATGGCGGCGCGCACCGCCCGCTACGGCGCCTTTGAACGCGCAGTGCAAGATACCGGCGCACGGGCTGTTCTGCTGGGTCACACCCTTGACGACCAGGCGGAAACCGTGCTCCTGGGGCTTGGGCGCGGCTCGGGCACACGTTCCCTCGCCGGAATGCCGCCCGCGCGCATCGAAAATGGAGTCACCTACCTGCGCCCCTTCCTTACTCTGCGCCGCGCCGATATGCTGAATATTTGCGAAGCCGAAGGTGCCACCCCCTGGAACGACCCCACTAACACCGATCAGACGCTCATGCGCGCTCGCATTCGGCACACAATCCTGCCGTTCCTGCAAGAGCATCTTGGTGGGGATGTGGCACTCTCTCTGGCGCGAACCGCCGCAGTCGCCGGGCCTGACGCCGAATATTTGGATGCGCTCGCTGCCACCGAGTACACCCGCCTGAAGCTGCCCGCTGGAGTTCATCTGCCGGACATTCCCGGGGCTGATACGGTGTCCGGCGACCACTCCACGGAGGCCGCCTCTGAGAAACCTACTCCCACAGTTATTACCCTGAACCGCGCGGAAACGGCGGCACTGCATCCTGCCCTCCGGATGCGCGTGCTCGCCCTGGCGACCCGCGCCGTGCAGGGGGAGAACCCCGGGTTTGAGCGGCTGCAGGCGCTTGACGAGTTCGTCGCCGAGCACGCCACTGCCGGGCCGGTGCAGCTGCCCGGGCATGTGAGCGTCTACCGCCGCCGCAGGGTGCACGATCCCCGCACCGATACACGCGTGGATGCACTGGTACTTATTTCCCAGCGGTAAGAGAAAACCTTCGACTTCATAATTCAGTTATTGTGTTGCAGCTCTCAAAGCGACTACAGTGCAGTGTTAAAATAGCAGGGTACTGAAAACCCTTAAATCTCGATATATCACAAGGATTCAGCGGCACGCGGAAGGAAAAAGTATGGGACTTTTTGGCAGCGATAAGAACCCGAGGGCGGAACTTGCCGTTCTCTTCGCGAAGGCAGACGAACCGATGGAAGCCGCCATCGATTGGGCTCGTTCCGTAGCGGACAAGGCGGGTCTTGACCCCGCGAAGGATGAGGTTCAGCTGATTCGCGAGTTGCGCCGCACAGAGCTGAATCTTGATCTGAAAACCGCAACCTACCTGGTTGAGCAGACGGCGAAGGCGGCGCGGTAGCGGTTTATCCGTGTTTTCGGGAGCATTCTTCCAAAGCACCCCAGCAGACACCCGTGAAACGTAAGCCGCGCATCAGAATTTAAGTCATACTTAAAGCGGACCAAGAAAATATACTCGACCCGGCGGAACGTTTGGGCGGGTTCGGCGTGAAGACGCCCCGGCAAGAAAGAAGAATCCGTGCAGGCTCAAGACGTGCAGGACGATCTGAAGAACGTACTCTTTACCAAGGAAGAGATTAATGCGAAAGTTGCCGAGCTGGCGGCGCGCATCGACGAAGATTACGAAGGCAAAGACGTGCTCCTCGTGGGGGTTCTCAAGGGCGCCATTATGGTGATGGCAGACCTGTCCCGCGCGCTCAAGGGGCATTACACGATGGACTGGATGGCGGTTTCTTCGTACGGATCCGGCACGAAATCCTCGGGTGTGGTTCGTATTCTCAAAGACCTTGATACCGACCTGACCGATCGTAATGTGTTGATTGTTGAAGACATTATTGATTCCGGGCTGACTCTTGCGTGGCTGCAGCAGAACCTCAAATCGCGCGGCGCGGAATCTGTGGAAATCTGCACCCTGCTGCGTAAGCCGAAGGTCGTCAAGACTGACGTTCAGGTCAAATACGTGGGCTGGGATATCGAACCTGAGTTCGTGGTTGGTTACGGGCTCGATTTCGCTGAGAAGTACCGCAACCTCGACTGCGTGGCGACGCTACATCCGCACGTATACTCCTAAAACTCGGTCGTGCGCAGCGTGCGTACAAGATTTTGGTGCCCGCGCATCCAGAATTTTTATCAGGATGCGCGGGTCCGCTTATGCCTGCGCGCAGAGCTTCTCGAAACAGTGCGTTATCGCCTAGCCAATCCGCAGCCAGGGGTAAAGGTTTCCCTTGACGAGCTGTAGAGTGAAATCTATGAATAACGTGATGATTATTGATGGTCATAAGGCTGTCATTCAATACGATCTGGAAACAGACGTGCTGCGCGGTGAATTTGTTGGTTTGAATGGTGGCGCAGATTTTTACGCAGATAACGTTGCCGATTTGCACCGGGAAGGTATGACAAGCCTGCAAACCTTTTTGGAGGTATGCAGGGAACAGGGTCTGGGGACCGCCTAGACATACTTCTGCACGCCCGCACTGACTCCTTTTAGCCTTGAGGTGAAATGCCGCCGATGCAGGCGTAATCCGGCGGGGTTAGGGTACATTTAAAGTTGCATCTTTCTATCGTCACGGAGTGCTCCGGCACGCTGCGGCGCGTACCCGGCGTGTAGCCGTCGTAAACGTAAGGAATTAAGCATTGGCGCAAAAATCCAATAACTCGCCGAACGGCCCCGATAACTTTTTAGGCAGGCTGATCAATGGTCGCTGGCTGTGGGCTATCGTTATTGCAATTGTTGTCGTGGCGTTCTCGCTGAGCTCGCTTTTTGCGCAGGGCGCACGCCAGGTAGATACCAACGTTGGTTTGCAGCTGCTCAACGACCACCAGGTGAAGAGCGCGAAAATCTATGATGGCGACCAGCGTGTTGAGCTGCAGCTGAAGGAAGACTATAAGCAGGGCAGCAACAACTACGGTTCCTCTGTGAAGTTCTACTATGTGCAGCCGCGTGCCGAAGAAGTCGTGCGGGCCATGAACGGTGCCCAGCTGGAGAGCTACACCGATCAGCCGGTGGAAAATAGCTTCTTGGGTTCGCTGATTTCTCTGTTGCTGCCGGTGCTTCTTTTTGGTGCAATTTTCTGGCTGCTCATGGGCCGCATGGGCGGTAACTCTTCGGTCATGAGCTTCGCGAAGTCGCGCGCGAAGAAGTTCAACAAAGATAACCCGACCGTGCGTTTCTCCGATGTCGCCGGTGTTGATGAGGCACTGGCTGAGCTTGAAGAGGTGCGCGAGTTCCTTGCGGAGCCCGAAAAGTTCACCCGACTAGGCGCTAAGATTCCTAAGGGTGTGCTGCTGTACGGCCCTCCCGGTACCGGTAAGACCCTGCTCGCGAAAGCTGTTGCGGGTGAGGCTGGCGCGCCTTTCTATTCGATTTCCGGTTCCGACTTTGTTGAGATGTTCGTGGGTGTGGGCGCATCCCGCGTGCGCGATCTGTTCAAGGAAGCAAAATCTAACCCCGCCGCAATCGTCTTTGTGGACGAGATCGATGCGGTCGGTCGCCGCCGCGGCGTCGGTATGGGCGGCGGTAACGACGAGCGCGAGCAGACCCTTAACCAGCTGCTTGTCGAAATGGACGGTTTCGACGGCAACTCCAACGTGATCGTGATTGCCGCAACCAACCGCCCGGATGTGCTCGACCCCGCCCTGCTGCGCCCGGGTCGTTTCGACCGCCAGATCGGTGTGGATGCGCCCGATATGAAGGGCCGCCAGCGCATCCTGGAGGTGCATGCCGCCGGTAAGCCGATCGACCGTCGCGTCGATTTGGGGCAGGTCGCTAAGCGTACCCCCGGTTTCACGGGTGCAGACCTGGCGAACGTGATGAACGAGGCAGCCCTGCTGACCGCCCGCGATAACGGCAACGTGATTGATGACCGTGCTATCGATGAGGCTATCGACCGCGTGATGGCGGGTCCGCAGCGTACTTCGCGCATCATGAGTGAGCACGAGCGTAAGGTAACCGCCTACCATGAGGGCGGTCACGCGCTCGTAGCTGCCGCCCTGCGCAACTCCGCGCCGGTTACCAAGATTACGATTCTGCCGCGTGGCCGTGCACTGGGTTACACGATGGTCATGCCGCAGGACGATAAGTACTCGACCACGCGCCACGAGCTACTGGATCAGATGGCCTATGCGATGGGTGGCCGCGCAGCTGAGGAAATCGTATTCCACGATCCTTCCACGGGTGCCGCAAACGATATTCAGAAGGCGAGCGATACCGCGCGCAAAATGGTAGCCGACTACGGTATGAGCGCCCTGCTGGGTTCGGTAAAGCTCGGCAGCGACGACACCGAACCGTTCATGGGCGGCGATCCTTCGGCGGCACGTAACTACTCTGACAAGACCGCCTACAAGATCGATATCGAGGTGCGTAAACTTCTGGAAGAAGCTCATGATGAGGCTTTCCAGATTCTCGTGGAGAACCGCGATGTGCTTGACCGCCTGGCGTTCGCCCTGCTGGAGAAAGAGACTCTGCTGGAGAACGAGATCGCGGAGATTTTCAAGGATGTTCGTAAGCGCCCCGAACGCGAGCACTGGTACTCCAAGGAAGGCCGCGAACGCACCGATATTCCGCCGGTGAAGGCCCCGAGCGAACTCGCCGCAGAGAAGAATGCTCTGGAGGGCGATTCCGATCCGACCGTGGCGATGAAGGCTCCTACGACTGCATCTATGCCGACTGCGCCCGAGCACACGGTACCGGGCCAGAACCTGCCCGGTCAGGGTGGTCAGCCTCAGCAGATGCCGCATCCGGGCACGCAGGATATTGAGGATACCGACCCGACCGTGGCGATGCCTCCGCAGCAATACCCTGAGCAGCAGTTCCCCGGCCAGTATCCTGAGCAGCAGTATCCGGGTCAGCAGAATGAGCAGCAGCAGAACCCGTACCCGTATAACAACCCGAACCAGAACCCCTATGGAGGGTCGGATGAGCGAGGATAACGGCTCGGGGGTGGATAAGCCGCGCATTGAGGCGGCAGTTCGGGAAATCCTGCTGGCAATCGGTGAAGACCCTGACCGTGACGGTTTACAGAACACCCCGGCGAGAGTGGCTCGCGCCTACGAGGAGTTTTTCTCAGGCTTGCACGCTGACCCCGCCGATGTGCTGGGCACGACCTTCGATATTGCCCATTCCGAGATGGTGCTGGTGAAGGATATCCCGTTCTATTCCACGTGCGAGCATCACCTGGTGCCTTTCCACGGGGTGGCGCATGTTGGGTACATTCCCGGGGCTGACGGCAAGGTGACGGGGCTGAGCAAACTGGCGCGGGTGCTTGAGGTTTATGCGCGTCGCCCCCAGGTGCAGGAACGGCTGACCACGCAGGTGGTGGAGGCGCTGGAGGAGCACCTGAGTCCGCGCGGTGCGATCGTCGTGATTGAGGCCGAGCATATGTGCATGTCGATGCGCGGCGTGCGCAAACCCGGCGCGAAAACCGTCACGAGTGCGGTGCGCGGGCAGCTCAAGAACGCGGCAACTCGCGCCGAGGCGATGAGCTTGATTTTCTCGAAGCACTAGCTTCTTATTCCGCGAGCAGGTGGTTTTTGACCCGAGCAGGTAGGAAAATCCTATCTTTTCGGTCGAAAACCACCTGCTCGCGTTAAACTCCGGCGCTACTAACCTAGAAATATTTGTTTTTACAAGGATGTATATGAGAACCCCTAGAATCCTGCCGAAATTCCTTTTGTGGGCAGATGAGATTGATGATGCGGGCAGAATTTCCGATCAAAACCATCTAGAGGCCGCACTAGGCTCGCCGTGGTTACCCGGGAGGAGCGGCTACCGGAAGATCGAAGAGTTTTGTGCCGCGATGGGTGCGGGGGAGAAGCCATGCGCAGCAGAGGAAGGTTTTGCGTGGGTAAGGCCTGAACGGTTGATACGACTTGTACAGTCCCTGGCCTACGCTATTCCGCAGCACGTACATGGTCGTTGGGTGAACGCCCGGCTGATGCACTGCCTGTTCAACCCAAGCATCGACAGCTCTTTAGACCTAGCACAGAATGTTCGCGATTTTCACGAACGGAACAACAAACACCCGGATCGCACCCTCAACTTTTCTGCTTTTTATGGCACCAAGACGCAGAGTTACGACCTGACGCCAGATGACGTACTAAATCATGTGATGTGCCCTGAAAATATCCTGTACCGCGAACTCAAAAACATTATTGGACCTGATATAACCGATCAAGAATCTTTTACCCGCACAGAGCGTTATTATCTGCGTAATTATGATTCAGCGCTTCTGGTCAATGACGTTGATGGCCAATATTATGAGGCTTTTCGCAAGCTGCTCCTTAGACACTACCGTGCGGGAACTTTGGGCGATTATGTGCATCAGACTATTAAGAATCTGCGTACCTGCAACGTGGAGTTGTATCCGTTTCGTTCATCGTGGGTGAGCGGGGTTGAAGATTTACACAATGTCTATTCGGATTTTAGCGCCCGATTGGTGTTATACCGTCTGGCGCGTTATCTGCGCGATGAACAGGAAAGCGAACCCGGATTCTGGCTTGTGATGCGCAGCCGCGGTGCTTGGTATCGGCAAATTCAATCCGTGCTCACGAACCCTGAACCGCGTTATGGGCTGGGGTTTAACTCCCAGGATGCGCGCGAGCTCGCAGACTGGATCTTCACAACCTATGCGTATGAGCATTCTAGCCGTTCGGCGATCATGACCCCGCAGAATCTCAGAAGCCTCACTCCCAAAGCTAACGGGACCCTTCAGAAAGTCGAGCGCATGAGCGCTGACGAGTATATCCGCCTGAAGCGAGGCATCCTGCCGGAGTGAAGCTATGATCTGCCCCGCGTGTGCATGGGTGGTTCCTGCTACAGATGCTGTTTTAGAGGGTGGAGCATACGCACGATATAGGGTAAGGTAGTAGCAATTACGGGTGAGCACCCAGTCTGCTAAAACTATGAGTGCCCACCCTGCGAGGGCGTTATACTAGCCAGCGGCTAATAGCGTCGACTAACTTAGCGACCGCCTAGATGAATCGTGAACCTGCCTCAACAAGTCGCACGATCGTCCGGGCGGTTTCGCGTTAAAGCTGAACCGCCATTTCGTGCTCAACCAGACGCAGTCCAAAGGATCGGTCTACCTTTGTAGCACCCGTGCGCCGCCAGCCTTGCCGTTCGTAGAAGCTGATGGCGCGGGAATTTCCCTCCAACACCCAGAGAGTTGCGCACTCACACCCCCATGCGGCAAAGGTGCTGAGCGCATGGTTCATGAGGGTGTGCCCAATACCCTGCCCGAGGGCATCCGGGTCTATGTAGAGTGAGTGGAGTCTTCCGACCATCGTCCCGGCCGGAACAGCCCTTTCGGGGCGGTAAGCCTTATCGGGTACGGCGCTGAAACCGCAGAACCCCAGCACCGCATCGCCGCGTACAGCGAGCATAAACGACCGTTTTTCACCGTCGCCCGAACCTTGCACGGAAGCTGACCTGCTGGGTGGCGAGTTCTGGGGAAACTGACTGAGGTACCCGCGCATCCGCTCGGTGTCTTTGGCGACGCTGAGCGAATCGAGGTAGTCCTGAGATATTAAACCCTGATATGCAAACCGCCACCCCTGAACACGGATGCGCGCTACTGCCTGCGCATCGTTGGGGGTGGCGGGTCGAATCGTGAGGGCATCCGGCATGGCTTAATCCTAGCGGAACGCCTCTGCACGAGATAAAACTAGTGGGATTCGGTTTTCGTTCCCGTGGGGTCATCCCAGCCGAGGGCTAGGGTTACGACCATACCCAGGGAGAGGAACCCTGCGCAGGTTGCGACACCGAACGCGACCCAGCGCACGGCGGTAAGTCCATTCGCCAGAACAACCGTGATAAACGCCGCAAGAGCGATAAAGCCAAGAATCCAGGCGCCAACTTTCAGATTCATCTAAACCTCCAAAACCGTCAGTCTCTACGATGCGTTACATTCCGTCCGGCACCGTAGCCGTACAGAACTCTATGGTCATAAATCCAGCATACCCCCGCTACGCCCTGCATGAAAAAATGCGCATAAACCATGCAATATTAAATCCGGTCGCGAGAAGGTTGTTTTTCGCCGACAAGGTAGGATTTTCCGACCTGCTCGTACCAGAAACCACCTGCTCGCGGCATGAAGGGGGCAGGCGCGCATCCGTTAGGATTAAATCATGCACGCAATGATGAGCCCGCAGCCCCCCACACATCTGCCCTGCGACGCCGCAGCCGCAGAGCGAACCCTGGTGATGGGAATCCTGAACGTCACCCCCGATTCCTTCAGCGACGGCGGCGAACACTACGCCGCGAACGACGCTCTCGCCCACGCGCAACGCATGATCGCGCAGGGTGCAGACATTATTGATGTAGGCGGCGAATCCACCCGGCCCGGTGCGGTGCGCATCAGTGTTGATGAGGAACTTCGGCGCATCCTGCCCGTGATCGAGGGGCTTGCCGAAACCGGTATCACCATCAGCGTAGACACCATGAACGCAGCTACCGCCCGCGCCGCCGTAGCCGCCGGGGCGCAGATCATTAACGACGTTTCGGGCATGAGCGTGAGCGATGAGATGATACAGACCGTAGCCGAGCTGGGCGTACCCTATATTCTGATGCATGCGCGCGGCACCTCAACCACAATGGATGCGCTCGCCGCCTACCCGCGCGGCACTGTTACCGAGGTTCTGGACGAGCTCGCCGCCCTGCGTGATCGCCTGGTTGCCGCCGGGGTTCATGCCGAGAACATTATCCTTGACCCTGGGCTGGGGTTTGCGAAGGGCGGCATGCAGGATTGGGAACTGCTCGCCGCCCTTGGGCAGCTGCACACGCTGGGGCACCGGGTACTAATCGCCGGTTCGCGTAAACGTTTTCTGGCGAATGCACTGAACGCGGCAGATGCGGCGCGCACCAAAACCCAGAATCCCGCCGCGAGCGCGAACACCGTGCCCGACCAAATGCCGCCAGCACGCGCCCCCGAAGACCGTGATGCCGCATCCGCCGCTCTCTCTGCGCTCGTGGCGGCCCAGGGAGTGTGGGGGGTTCGCGTGCACAATGTGCCCCCCACGGTGGATGCCGTGACCGTAGCGAATACTTTACGCACTATTATCCGCACCAAACAGACCTAAAATTATGTACCAGTATTCACATCAGCTAAGGAACACCATGCCGAACCCAGCGCACGCCTATGCCTCCTGCGACCGCATTACCCTGACCGGTGTTGCCGCCGTGGGTTTTCACGGAGCGCTTGATTTTGAGAAACGTGAAGGTCAACCCTTCGTGGTAGATACGGTTTTATACACCGACTTCACGCAGGCTGCTGCGACCGACGACCTCGCCCAAACCACGAACTATGCGGAAGTTGCCGAGATTATCCGCACGCATATTGTGGGGGAGTCCCTCGATTTGATTGAGACTCTTGCCGTGCGGATTGCCCAGAACATTCTGGACGAATGCGCGTATGTGCATGCGCTTGAGGTGACCGTCAATAAACCGAAGGCCCCGATTGAGGTGACCTTCGGGAACGTGGCAGTGACCGTATTCCGGGAGCGTGAAGGCACGCAGATTCAGGGCGGAAAGGGTGCATGCGCGCGTGGGTAATATACCGAACGCGAACCAATCGCACCCTGCGCCCGGCATGGACGCGTTAGCGCATACGGCGGTGCTGGCCCTGGGGTCAAACCTGGGCGAGAGCGAAACCACGTTAGAGCAGGCCGCCGCCGACCTAGTGCATCTTAGCGGGGGTGCAGTGCGGCTAGTGCGTGCCTCCGGGCTGTACGTGACGGAACCGGTAGGCGGCCCCGCCGACCAGCCGGACTATATCAACGCCGTCCTTGAAGTGCACACGAGCCTTGACCCCTACGCGCTGTTAGCGCTGTGCCAGCAGGTGGAGGCGCATCATCACCGGGTGCGGCTTGTGCGATGGGGCCCGCGCACTCTCGATATTGACGTTATTACCTATGACGACCTTGTCAGCGACGATCCGGTTCTGACGCTGCCGCATCCGCGTGCGCATGAGCGCGCTTTCGTTCTGGTTCCGTGGGAACAGGCAAATCCGCAGGCGGTAATACCCTCTCGTGATGCCGCTACGGGCGAACAGACGCGGCATCTCGTTGCCGATTTAGCTCGCAGGGTACGCGCAGCCGATGAACGGGCGGGGGTTAACGCGGTACGATTTATGCGAGACATGAATTTGCCCAAGAACCTATTTGATAGTGGTGCTGAAAGCGAGGGCGTATGAAGCCCATCCGAATATCCGTTATTGCGTGTGCCGTGGCGCTGGGGCTTGTTGCTGCAACGATCCTGAATAATCTGGTGGTGAACGCAGGCGGCGGTGAACTCGCAATGTCGCCTGTAGTGGCACTGATCTGCGTGGTAATAGCGGGTATTACGCTCTGGTTTGCGTTTCAGGTGGCGCGTTTTCGCAATGTTGAGACCCGGCGTAAAGCGAAGTCCATGAACTCTCTCATGGCTGCGCGTACTTTGGCGTGTGCGCAGGGCGCGATTTTGACCGGGGCGCTGTTGGCGGGCTGGATGCTCGGGCTTATCGTCTACGATGTAGCGCTGGCGAGCGCTCGCGGTATTCCCGGGTTTTTCTGGTCTACTGTGGTGAATCTGGTTGGTGCTGTGCTGCTGCTGGCGGGCGGGCTGTGGGCGCAGTATCTGTGCCGTATTCCGCCGGACGATCCGGACGGTAATTCGTCTTCGGGCGGTTCGAATTCGGGTAAGCTTGCCGCTGACGGATACTCCCGTACGAGCGATCGACGATAGAGGGTATATATGTCACAACTTTCACATGCTGAGGATGCTTCTTTCTCGCACGAGGGTGAGGGCTCGGTGACTGCGACCGAGGGCGAGTGGGTGCGCGCGCATCCTTCGTATACCAAGATTCGGCTGATACAGGTCGTAGGGTTTTTCGCCACGCTGGTAGTCGTTTTTGCGGCGCTGACCGTGATGTTTGAGATGATGCGTTCTTCCGATGTTCTGCCCAAAACCACGTGGCTGCCCGCTCTTACTGGGGCGATCGCCGCTGTCCTGGTGGTGTGGGGCATCTGGTGGGCGGCGCTGCTACCGCGCCGCACCCGAGCGCTGGGTTATAGTCTGCGCCCCAACCATCTGATGGCGCGCCAGGGTGTGCTGTTTCGGCATGTGACGTCCATTCCGTATGGGCGCATCCAGTATGTAGATGTAGATTCCGGTCCCTTGGAGCGTGCTCATCACCTGGTGCGTCTGACGATCCGCACCGCTGGGGTGACCGCTTCTAAGGTGACGCTGTACGGTATTCCCACTGAACGTGGGCAGCAGCTGCGCGAGCTTTTGATACGCCGCGCCGATGAACGCATGGCGGCGCTGTAATGACACAGGAACCCCGAAACTCGAATAACCAGGACGTGCGGTCTGTCGAGTCTTCTAACACCTCTGAACACCATATAACCCCGGGTGAAGCTGCGGAAACCCTCACGTGGTGGCGTACCGATGTGCGCACGTTCATCATGAACATATGGGTTTTCTTTGCTTTTATTATTTATCTCGCGTGGGATTATATTAAGAATTCCTTCAACAATAATGCCGAGAATGATTACTGGAATATTCTGCGGCAGCTGCCCGAATATCTGCTAAACCACGTTGGACATAACCCGGTAATGCTGTATGGCTACGGTGCTGCGGCGGTCCTTATTTTTGGCGGAAGTATTCTTTCGTGGACGTTTACCCGCTACAGCGTGAGCGCGCATTCGGTATACCGCCACAACGGAATATTTTTCAAGAAACAGCGGCAGATTCGCCTGGAAAGCGTGCAAAGCGTCGATATTTCACGCCCGCTCGTCGCCCGTATTTTGGGGCTGTCCGAGCTTCGACTTGAGGCTGCGGACGGTGCCGAAGAAGCCCTGCATATCAAATACCTCTCGCATGCGAAAGCGCAGAATTTGCAGGAACGCCTGCTGCGCAGGGTGAGTACCCTGCGTGCCGCCAATACGCCAGAATCCGCCGATGCTGTGAGCGTTCCGTCTGAGAAGGATCACGAGGTAAACCTCGCAGGGGAGCAGCAGGCAGAGGAAGGCCACAAGCCGGAACGGGTGCTCTTCAAAGTCCCCAATTTGCGGGTTCTTGCCGCGATTGTGCTCAGCGCATTGCTGTGGGCACTCCCGGTAGCGATTATCTGGGTGGGCGGTACGATCGTGGGGTGGCTGATGAACCCCCAAAAGGACCTGGGGCAGATATCGCAGTTTATTTTTCCGTCCCTGATTCCAATTCTCGGTTTTCTTTGGCAGCTGTGGAGCAGCTTCGATCAGGGCGCAAATTTCACGGTGGAGCGCATTCGCCAGAACACTTCGGATGCGCGCGGCGACAGCCTGCGCATCACCTACGGATTCACGGGAACGCATACGCAAACCCTGTTCCCGCAGCGTATTCAAGCCCTCAAGATTGAGCAGCCTCTATTGTGGAAGCCCTTCGGGTGGTACCGGGTGGTGGTCAATATTGCGGGCGTGGCGGTAAATACGGAGGGTTCATCCGACGACTTATTTACCCGCAACACCGCCCTGCCCGTGGGTACCACCCGCGAAATGCAGCGGCTTCTTCACCTGCTGCTGCCGAATGTTTCACCGCACAGCCTCGAAATCGTGCAGGCGGTCATGGAATCATCAAGGTACAACCCCGCCGACAGCCGCGAGTTAGGCGTGGTGACGGCACCGCGCCGAACACGCTGGCTTAACCCGCTCACCTTCCGGCGTGACGGCTTCGCGCGGGTGAATACCGAACATGCGAAAGCTGAAGCCGACCCGCACCCTTCGGAACACGCCCCCACCCGGGATCTTCTCTTGCTGCGTGGCGGCTGCCTGCTGCGGTTCCTCTCGGTAGTCCCCGAACGGCAGGTGCTCGCGGTGCAATGGTCGCAGGGGCCGCTCAATCGCATCCTCAAAACCGCGTGCATACATTTGGGCAGCGTTCCGGGGCCGGTCAAACCCGCCGTCCAGAACCTAGAGGCGCACGATGCCGAACGCATTGCCGCCGAGATCATCGCCCGTACTGACGGCACCCGGGCCTATTACACATCGCCTTCGGCATAATTCCCTGTAACGATCTGCCATGATCTTCGACGCACCTGGTGAACGCTGAAAAACACGCCGATTTTGCTGTACCTCATATAATTAAGAGTGTGACCACGAATCATCTGAAACCCGCACGCCTCGGCATCGGCGTTATCAGCGCCGGTAAAGTTGGCGCTGTGCTCGGTGCCGCCCTGCGCGCTGCCGGGCATTCCCTGGTGGGTGTGCATGCGGTTTCTGAAGCTTCTCAAGAACGGGCGGATGTGCTCTTACCCGGCGTACCGCTCCTTGAGGTGGAACAGATTGCCGAACGCAGCGAGCTGCTGCTGTTGGCTGTCCCCGACGATGAATTGGCTGGTCTGATCGAGTATTTGGCATCTTCCGGGTCTCTAACCAGTGGGCAGTTGCTTGTGCACACCTCCGGGCGGCACGGCACCGATATTTTCGCTCCCGCAACCACATTGGGCGCTATCGGCTTGGCGATTCACCCCGCCATGACTTTCACCGGTTTGTCCCTGGATTTACAACGACTCACCGGTACGAGCTTTGCCGTGACCGGGCCCGCGCCTTTTATCCCTATAGCTCAGGCGCTCGTCGTTGAAATGGGCGGTGAGCCCGTCCACGTTGCCGAAGCCGATCGTGCGCTTTATCACGCCGCACTGGCGCACGCCTCGAACCATCTCGTCACACTTTTGGGACAGTCCCAGCAGATGCTTGCTAGTATCGGTATTGAAGACCCGGCGCGTTACCTCGGTCCGCTGGTTCGTGCGACCGTCGATAACGCGCTTGCGAGTGGCGAAGGCGCGCTGACCGGTCCCGTGGCACGCGGCGATGCAGGTACCCTGGATGCGCATCTTGATGCGCTGATAGAGTACACCGACCACGAAAATACACAGGATATCGCTGACTCATATGCCGCCATGGTGCGCGCAACCGCATCTAGGGCGCATAATAGAAACTTATTAAACGACGACCAGAAGGCTCGGATTGAATCTACCCTGCGAACCCACACCACGGGCACGCGTCAATCCGGTGCGATGCCTGACGATAAGGAGTTCTCGTCATGACTGAGACCTCGATGCCCCGCATCGTCACGACTATTACCGAGCTTCGCTCCGCTATTGCGGAGGCGCTTGCTGCCGCCCAGGAACGGCTGAATGAGCGCGCCCGTGCCGAAGCCGCCGAACAGGAAGGCGAGGTGCAGTACCGCAGCGCTACGCTCGGGTATGTACCTACGATGGGTGCTCTGCATGCAGGGCACGCCACGCTTTTGCGCCGCGCGAGTGAACAGAACGATGTTGTGGTGGCGTCGATCTTTGTTAACCCGCTTCAATTCGGCCCCAACGAAGACTATGACAAATACCCGCGCGCCCTGGAAACGGATGCGCAGGTCGCCGCCGATGCGGGCGTTGATATTATCTTCGCGCCCTCCGTGGATGAAATGTATCCCGAAGGCGAGCCGCTTATTCGCATTTCCAGCGGCGAACTGGGCAATAAATTTGAGGGAATCACCCGCCCCGGCCACTTCGACGGCGTGCTCACCGTCGTGAACAAGCTCTTCAATATTGTGCGCCCCGCCGCAGGCTCGCACGAGGTGAACGCTTACTTCGGGCAGAAGGATGCCCAGCAGGTTTTGCTCGTGCAGCGCATGATTCACGACTTCAACCACGACATTACCCTGCGTCCTGTCGCTATTGTGCGTGACGACGACGGCTTGGCTCTTTCCTCACGGAATGAATTCCTCAGCGAGCAGGAACGCGAGGCTGCGCTGGTGATTTCTCGAACCCTCGCACTGATGCGCGAAAACTCGCTGAACCGCGGGTTTGAGAGTATCGATCTAGAGAGTGCACGGGCACGTATTAACTCAACCGAGGGTGTGCGCCTGGACTACCTGGAGCTTGTGGATCCGAGCAATTTCCAGCCGCCGACCGCCGATTCCGAGCGGGTGCTTGCACTAGTTGCGGCATATGTGGGTTCCACACGCCTGATCGACAACATGGATTTGCTGTAGCAAACCGTCACATTTGACCTCCTAAAACACGAGATAGGTACCTTTTGAGCAACGAGCAGAGCGCCACACCGGCCATTGCAGATATGTCCGAGCAGATGAAGATTCGCTTGGAGAAGCGCGCTAAGTTCTTGGAGACCGCGGGTGAAGCGTATCCCGTTGGGCTTCTGGATGTCGAAGGCAAGCGCATCGAACCGGATCATATCGCCGATATTCGCGCTCAATACGACCCGAAATTAGAGTCCGGCGAGCTCACCGCCGGGGACGAAACCGACCATGTGGTGCATGTGCCGGGTCGTGTTGTATTCGTGCGCAATACCGGTAAACTCTGCTTTGCATCCCTGCAGGCGGGTACGAATGGCGACCGCATTCAGGCGATGCTCTCGCTCAATGAGGTTGGCGAACAGTCGCTTGCCGACTGGAAATCCCTGGTGGATTTGGGCGATCACGTGTATGTGACCGGCCGCGTGGTGGTCTCTCGCCGCGGCGAACTGTCGATTATGGTGCGTGAGTGGAGGATGGCCGCGAAGTCGATTCGCCCCATGCCCGTGCTGCACAAGGATTTGAACGAAGAAACTCGGGTGCGCCGCCGCTACCTAGACCTAATGGTTCGCCCCGAGGCCCGTGACCTGGTGAAAAAGCGCGCTCTGATTACCCGCACTGTGCGCCGCGTGCTGGAAGATCACGGCTATATTGAGCTGGAAACCCCGGTGCTGCAGCTGGTGCACGGCGGCGCGACGGCTCGCCCGTTCCGCACCCACCTGAATGCCTTCGACCAGCCTATGACGATGCGCATCGCCACCGAACTTCCGCTTAAGCGTGCCGTGGTGGGCGGCATTGAGCGCGTCTACGAAATTGGTCGCGTATTCCGCAACGAGGGCGTGGATTCAACGCACAGCCCCGAATTTACAACCCTGGAATGCTACGAAGCCTACGCCGATCAGTACGTGATGGCCGAGCGTATGCAGGAGATTATCGTTGCGTGCGCACAGGAGCTCGGGGTTACCGCGATTGAGACCGAGGATGGCACGATCGACCTGGGCGGTGAGTGGGCGTGGCTGAGCGTCTACCCCGGACTGTCTGAGGCTGTGGGCGTTGAAATAACCCCGGATACCCCCGCTGAGACGCTGCGCGAGATCGCCGCCAAGCATGAGGTTGAGGTGGATCCCGCCTGGGATGCTGAGAAACTTGTGATTGAGCTTTTCGGCGAAATCGTGGAGCCAACACTGCTGAACCCGACCTTTGTATATAACTACCCGCCAAGCGCCCAGCCTCTGGCGCGGCCAAACCGTGATGGTTCCCGCACGATTGAGGCGTGGGATCTGATTATTGGCGGTATGGAGCGCGGTACCGCGTTCTCTGAGCTGATCGACCCTGTGATTCAGCGCGAGCGTTTGACTGAGCAGTCCCATAAGGCTGCTGCGGGCGATGACGAGGCGATGGAACTTGATGAGGACTTCTTGCGCGCCCTAGAGCACGGTGCACCGCCGATGGGCGGTCTCGGGCTGGGCGTTGACCGTCTGATTATGCTTTTGGCGGGTGAACAGGACCCTGAACGCCCTGGAACCGTGGTGCGTCAGCCAGGTATTCGTGAAACTATATTGTTCCCGCTGATGAAACCGGAGTCGTAATTTCGGGCTTGATCGAGGCTTTTCTTTCGTAAAGGTCTGTAAACCGTGTTAAACCGTAGATGCCGTTCGTAACGAGTATGCGTTATCGGGCGGCATTTTGCGCTATCGGGTATGCTGTCATCAGCACGAAAGGTTGTGAGGGATTTTCATGGAGATTTTGATTGCGCTGCTGCCTCCTATTTTTGCCGGGATTGCGTTATATTTCATTTTGCGTTGGATTAACCGAGCGGATCGCGCCGAACGTTCAGCACAGCGTGATGTCGAAAAAGACGCTCAACAGTGGTACGAGAAGGTAAAGGGTTCACAAGGAACGGTAAATCCTTTTGGTACTGATAAAACGGGTAATAAAACGGAGCGTCAATAAATATAACCGTTAAATGACAACACTATTCTGTGTCATTCCTTAGAATTCTCTATGTTGGTAGTCATTAGTCATTTATTTCTGTTATTATGAAGGAGATAAATTAGAGAGTGTGACAACGTGCAGTGTAAAAACTCATAGTTGGAGCAATAAACCAAACTAAGGAGAAAACCCCTATGGCACAGAAGGTGCGCATTATTCTTGAGGACGACCTTGATGGTGGTCCCGCAGAAGAGACTGTACGATTCGGCCTCGACGGAGCTCATTACGAGATTGACCTATCCAGTGCTAATGCCGCTCGTCTTCGTGATGCAATTCGTCCGTTCGCCTCTAAGGGTCGTCGCGTTCAGGTAGGCGCCTCCCAGCGCGGTTCCCGCGGTGGTCGTGGCTCTTCCGCTCCGGTGAAGCGTAACCCTGAAACCGCTGCAATTCGTAAGTGGGCACGCGAAAATGGTTACGAAGTTTCTGATCGCGGCCGCATCCACCAGGAAATTCAGGATGCTTACTACGCAGCTATGAAGGCAGAAGGTAAGTAAATAGTATTGATACCATCGCTAATTCTGTGATGGTATTTCATCTGCCGACGGCGGGATGACACATCAAGTGTTATCCCGCCTTCTGTATAACGAGGTTTTAGAAAAAGCCCTTCATGAGAAGAGCTATCATCTTCCGGCTTTTTTATTAGCCCCGTGATATGTATTTAGGTAATCACGTGGCGGGTATCGCCCCGGGCCTTTTCTTGGTGTTTATGGAATCCCCGTTATCTTATGAGAGCAATCCTCAAGAATGTCCCCTAAGAATCTAAATACCGAAGCAGAATTATAACGTTTTAGTAAAGGGCGCGGAGGTACATTAGTATTGCTATAAGCTAAAGCAATATTAGGTCTTCTGATAGAGCCCGATAAAAGTTTCATGAAAATGTTTATGACCGTCGAGAAACGCCCGATGCGCATCCCGGTTTTGACTCGGTAAAAGGCTCCCCGAAAAATAGCGACACAGACGTTCTCTTGATGGCGAACAGTGCACCGTAACCGCGCTTTTCCACGTAATCTAGTATCAAGCAAAATTTCCAAGGAGTGCGCAATGTTTGAACGCTTTACCGACCGAGCTCGGCGCGTTGTGGTGCTTGCCCAAGAAGAAGCACGCATGCTCAACCACAATTACATCGGCACCGAGCATCTGCTGCTCGGGCTGATTCACGAGGGCGAGGGCATCGGTGCCCGTGCCCTTGAGTCCCTCGGGGTTACCCTGAATGCCGTGCGCGAACAGGTGCAGAGCATTGTGGGCCCCAGCCCCCAGGCGCCAAGCGGTCACATTCCCTTCACCCCGCGCGCCAAGAAGGTCCTCGAACTTTCCATGCGTGAGGCCATTCAGCTTAACCACGGTTATATCGGCACCGAACATATCCTGCTGGGCATGGTGCGCGCCTCCGAAGGCGTGGCAAACCAGGTTCTCTCCAAAGTAGGCGTGCAGGGTGCCGAGGTTCGCCAGGCCGTGATGGATCTTATTTCCGGATACCCCGGCAACAACGAGAATAAGGAAACTGCCGGTGTTGGCGCGGGCAACTCCCGCGAGGGCACCCCGGCGGGTTCGACGATTCTCGATCAGTTCGGGCGTAACCTCACCGCCGCCGCACGCGAGGGTCAGCTTGACCCGGTGATTGGTCGTCACCACGAGATGGAACGCGTAATGCAGGTTCTCTCACGCCGCACCAAGAACAACCCCGTGCTTATCGGTGAACCCGGTGTTGGTAAAACCGCCGTCGTTGAAGGCTTGGCGCAGGCCATCGTACACGGCGATGTCCCCGAAACTCTCAAAGATAAGCACCTGTACACCCTGGATTTGGGTTCCCTGGTTGCGGGCTCCCGGTACCGCGGTGACTTTGAGGAACGCCTCAAGAAGGTGCTCAAGGAGATTCGCACCCGTGGCGACATTATCCTGTTCATCGACGAGATTCACACCCTTGTCGGTGCCGGTGCCGCAGAGGGCGCTATCGACGCTGCCTCCATCCTAAAACCGATGCTGGCTCGCGGTGAGCTGCAGACCATCGGTGCCACCACCTTGGACGAGTACCGCAAGCACATCGAGAAGGACGCCGCCTTGGAACGCCGCTTCCAGCCGATTCAGGTGGACGAGCCTTCCCAGGAGCTCGCCGTACAGATTCTCAAGGGTGTGCGCGATAAGTACGAGGCTCACCACCGCGTAACCATTACCGACGAGTCGATCGAGGCTGCCGTGAACTTGGCGGCACGCTATATTTCCGACCGCTTCTTACCGGATAAAGCCGTTGACCTGATTGATGAGGCAGGTGCTCGCCTGCGCATCAAGCGGATGACCGCCCCGCCCGAGATTAAGATTCTTGACGAGAAGGCGTCGAAGCTGCGCACGCAGAAGGAAGACGCTATCAAGGGTCAGGATTATGAGAAGGCCGCCGCACTGCGTGATCAGGAGCAGAAGGTACTCGCCGAGAAGGCTGAGGCTGAGAAGGCTTGGCGCGAAAACGGCGATGCTTTCGGCGAGGTGACCCCCGAGGTTATCTCTGAGGTACTCGCATCCTCAACCGGTGTTCCGGTGTACAAGATCACCGAAGAAGAGTCCTCGCGTCTGATCAAGATGGAGGATGAGCTGCACAAGCGCGTGATCGGTCAGGATAACGCTATCAAGGCTCTTTCCCGTGCGATTCGCCGCACCCGTGCCGGTCTGAAGGATCCGCGCCGCCCCGGTGGCTCGTTTATCTTCGCTGGTCCAACCGGTGTTGGTAAGACCGAGCTTGCGAAGGCTCTGGCAGAATTCCTCTTCGGCGATGAAGACGCCCTGATTACCCTGGATATGTCCGAATACCAGGAGAAACACACCGTGTCTCGACTCTTCGGTGCGCCTCCCGGGTACGTGGGCTACGACGAGGGCGGACAGCTGACCGAGAAGGTGCGCCGCAAGCCGTTCTCGGTGGTGCTCTTCGATGAGGTCGAGAAGGCTCACACCGATCTCTTCAACTCGCTGCTGCAGATTCTTGAAGACGGTCGCCTGACCGACTCACAGGGTCGTGTGGTGGACTTCAAGAACACCGTGATCATTATGACCACGAACCTCGGCTCACGCGATGTGAACCGTCGCGTTCCCGTGGGCTTCCAGGCGATGGATCACGGCGACGCCGATTACGAGCGCATGCAGGCCCGCGTGATGGAGAACCTCAAGGAACACTTCCGCCCCGAGTTCCTGAACCGTGTGGACGATATTATCGTGTTCCCGCAGCTCTCCGAGAACGAGATTCTGCAGATTGTGGATCTCTTCGTGGGTCGCTTGGCAAAGCGCCTGGCAGATCAGGAAATGTCGATCGAGCTTACGGATGCCGCAAAGGTTCTCATGGCCTCGAAGGGTTACGACCCGGCGATGGGTGCCCGCCCGCTGCGCCGCGAAATGCAGCGTAATATTGAGGATGCTCTCTCCGAGAAGATCCTCTTCGGCGAAATCAAGCCTGGCGAGAAGATTACCGTGGGTGTCGAGGGTGAAGGCGACGATGCGAAGTTCGTCTTCTCCTCGCAGCAGATGCGGGATTTACCCCTGGAGACCGTCAATAAGATGGCGGAATCTGCCGTGGAAGAAGCCGAGCAGATTACCGGAGGGGCCTCTGACTAGCGGCTTTCCCCTGTAGGCAATCCTGCGGGAGTTACTAACTAAGGCTTGTCCCCGAATCCTTCGCGTGAGGGTTCGGGGACAAGCCTTAGTTGTGCAGGGTGTTTTTGCCGTGCTTCTGATAATTATTGCTGTACCCCTCCCAATATCGCTGCGCTTCTGATAAGTGTGTATGTCGGTGAATAATAAAGCGAGACGGAGTCGGGGGATAGTATGCTTAGTACATGCCCGCATCATCGGAAAAATCACAGCAGTCTGTAAAATACCCTCCGCAGCCGGGACAGGGGCAAGAAGCCTATCTCGCCGAAACCCGGTCGCGCATAGGGTCGTCGATTAAACGCGCCGAGCAGGCGATGATGGCGGTCAAATCTAAGGTTCTGCGCGAGTACGATCTGAGCGTCGCACAGTATGCCGCCATGACTTCGCTCTACTATGTGCCCGGGCAGTCGGCGGCGCAGTTGGCGCGTGCCGCAGCGGTAACCCCGCAGACGATGGCCACCATTCTTGCTCGTCTGGATGCGAAAAGCCTGATTACCCGTGTGCCCTCAGAAGTTCATAGCCGCGTGAATATCGTGACCCTCACCGATGCGGGCGAAGAACTGGTTGTTCAGGCCGACGAGAAGGTTCGCGCCGTCGAGCGTGCCATGAGCGCCGAATTCACTTCACAAGAGCGTGAACAGCTGCAAGACCTGCTCGACAGGCTTATCGGGTTTCTTGAGCATAAGGGCGCATAGGTGTATGAGCGCTTAACGCGATGATGCGGTCTTCGTACATACGAAGACCACATCGGTTCGCGCAATATCGAAACCGCTACAGGCTTGCCAGCCACTCCTCAAGCGTGGTGGAGACGGTGTGATCTGCGGGATCGGGAATCAGCCCGCCCTTGGCAATAGCGGAACCGAAATACGGCAGCTGCCGCACCACCTTCGGCGTTTTGCCGCCGACCTCGCCGCGTGCCGTGAGAAGACGCTTCACGAACTCCGTCGTTGTTCCTTCTTCTTCACCGCGGATCGAGACGATGCCCGTACCCGGTACCTTCTCGGAACCGTCGGCAACATCGCATACCAGATGTGCTGCCGCCTCTGCGGGAATAGGTGCTATTTTCATGGTCGGCAGCACCGAGACGGGCCCCACCGTAACCTGCTGAACAATGGGGTCAAGAAGCTCAAACCACTGCGTCGAACGAATAATAACGGTGTCTACGGCGGAATCCTGATAGGTTTTCTCCTGTGCCGCCTTGCCCGCATAGTAGCCGTATCCGCGGCTAACCGCCGGGTTTTCTACTCCGGCGATCGAGACGCAGACGATGCGCTTCACATCGTTATCAGCCGCCGCTTGCGCGATATTGCTGGAGGTGCTGATAAAGGCTGTCTGCGCCTTTTTGCTGCTCATGATCATGTTGTTAATCGCGTCGATCACAACATCCACTCCGGTCAGCGCCGCGCTTAAATCTGCGAGCGATGAAACATCTACCCCGTGTGAGCGGCTGATCGGCACTACCTCGTGACCGCGTTTTTCCAGTTCGGCGGCGATTTTCGAGCCGATAGTGCCGGTTGCCCCTATGACCGCTATTTTCATGGAGTCCTCCTTCATAAAGAAATGAGCTTTCCAGAATGTTTTCTCCATTTTTCCAAAGATTTCAGGTGAAAACAATATTTTTTCGGGGTTTATCGTGAGTTGGGGAATAGTGCATAAAAGGCCAAAACCTAAAGCGAAACTCTGTCTTTACGCTCTTTCGCGAGTTTATCTTTGAGAAGCCCGCTGTAGCATCGATCGATTTGTTCTTGGGGCGAGTCGAGTTTGCGTAAATCCTGCACCGGAACCTTGAGCGCATCGGGAACTGTAATATCGGTGGAGAAGTCCGTTAGAAGCTCCCGCGGCACCGGTGCGTGCGCGGCGCGCAGAACCGCCATCATAGCACCGCGCAGCTGCCGGTCGGTGCCGTGCCAGCTCTGCCCCGTAGGCGTATACTCGGCCTGTGGTTTTCCCGCCTTCACCCACGCGCAGATATCCCCAAGAGGGCACTGTTCGCAGCGGGGGTTCTTGGCAACGCACACAAGTGCGCCCAGCTCCATAACAGAGGCGTTCCACACGCAGGATACGGCGGTATTCTGCGGCATCAGCTCTTCGGCAAGGGTTGTTTCGGCGACGTTCAAATGCTTATGGGGCAGTGCCTTGCCCATGACGGCGCGGGCGTGCACCCGGCGAATATTAGTGTCGATAACGGTGGCGCGTCTGCCGAAGGCAAAGACCGTAATCGCCGCTGCGGTGTATGCCCCTACGCCGGGAAGCTCAAGAAGTTCGTCATAATCCGCCGGAACCTCGCCGTCATGATGCTTCGTAATAGCGACCGCCGCACCGTGCAGTCGTTGGGCACGGCGCGGGTAGCCCAGACGACCCCAGGCGCGCACCGCCTCCGCACTGTCTTCGGCAGCGAGGGATGCGGGCGTGGGCCAGCGGCGCATCCACTCTTCCCAAACGGGAAGCACGCGGTTCACAGGGGTCTGCTGCAGCATGAATTCGCTCACCATCACACCCCAGGCCGTGCAGTCGGCGCGGCGCCAGGGCAGGTCGCGGGCATGGTGCTGGTACCAAGTATTTATGCGGTGGTGTAGTTCGTGTGAGTTTTTTAAATTGAACATGGCAATAATTGCTTGCGTTGTAATGTATTACTGTTTCTAGAGTAGGTGATATTGGGTATCGGGTGCCAATTGACCCACAATATACAGGCAACGTATTTTTATCTATTCCATGTAGCTTATATATATGGTTTTGCATGCACGACACCCAAAAAACCGTTATTCTTAACGGTATGTCTGAACTTGGTCCCGAATTACCCCCCGAAGTATACCGCCGCCGTCGTATCGTTGCCGTGGTAGTGCTTATTCTTGTTTTGCTGGTTGGCATTGTTGGTATTACCACCCTAGTGAACCAGATTAATAAGGGTCCTCAAGACGATGCCGCCGCAGAGGCGACAGCCACCGGCGAACCTTTCCAGAATTTCAGCGCGCGCCCCACACCTTCTACGGTTGCGCCTTCGGGGTCGGTGAGCGGTTCAGCATCCGGCAGCCCGAACGCATCGGCAACCCCGTCCGTTTCTGGGACCCCAGCGGTATCCGGCAGTGCAACTCCGTCTGGATCGGCGAGCGCATCCGCAACGCCAGCCGTGGCTCTGTGCAATGCCAAGGATCTGAAGGTGACGGTCGAGCCTTCAAAGAAGCAGTATGCGCCCGGTGAAATGCCGTCGTTCCACGTGGTGTACACAAATTCTGCGGGTAATCCCTGCTTTATTGGCGGCGAGAAGGTTGCCGAGGGTGTGGAGATCAACATTACATCGGGCGATACCCAGGTGTATTCGTCTGCGAAGTGCACGCCCACTCCTACGAAGAGGACCGAGATTCCCGCGGGTAAGGAAGCCGCCAGCGATGTTGCGTGGGATCGTAAGCTCAATACCTCCGGGTGTAATGCGCTGAAGAATACGGCGAAGGGTACATATTGGGTGACGGCTACCGTGAACGGGGTGACCTCGCAGCGAGTGAACTTCCTGTTGAAATAGCGCCCACGGTATTCCCCGGCAGGAATATATAAAAGATGTATAGAAAGAGCCGTTATTTCAATAAAGAGAGTTTTTAACGCTTTATTGAAATAAAGGCTCTTTCTATCGGGTGGCTGGTGTTCTTCGGACCGTACCCGGCTAATGTTAGAGGTATTTTTCGAGGCTGCTTTCCGCCATGCGGGAAAGCGATTCGCGCACGGTGCGGGCACGATGCTCGCCTATACCATCAACATCACGCAGATCCTCTAAGGATGCGGCCATGAGCGCCTGCAAAGTGCCGAATCGTTCAACGAGGCGTTCGGCAATTGTGTTCGGAATAGTGGCGATGCCGTCAAGCAGGCGGTAGCCGCGCGGCTGCAGGGGAGTGTCGAGTTCGTAATCGCCGAACCCTGCGGCCTGGGCGATCATAGTGAGGTCCACAATATCCATGTCGGTAAGGTCGCGCAGAGCCCGAGTTGCAATAGAGATGCTTTGCGCGGTGGGTCGCGGCAGATAGTCATGCAGAATAACGTCGATACCCGCCATATCGGGGCTGCGGAGCTCTTCAAGCTGAAGCGCCACCAGGCGACCGTTCACACCGAGTTCAAGCACATAGTGACTGACTTCAGAGATAATACGCCGTACCATCTCCATGCGCTGCAGGGTGATAGCGACATCGCTGAGCGTAACGTGTGATTCGATTTCGAGCGCGGACAGCGTGGAAAGCACCTTGTTGAGGCGTTTCTTATAACTTTCAAGGGTCTGGATTGCCTGGTTGGCGCGCGCCATCAGGTATTGGGTGTCTTCGACCGTGTACCGGGTGCCGTCTACATACACCGAAATGACGGACATAGAGGCGCTGACCGAGATTACCGGGAAACCCGTCTGGATTGCCATGCGTTCGGCGGTGCGGTGGCGTGTTCCGGATTCGTTGGTGTCGATGGTTGCATCCGGCATGAGCTGTACCGCCGCCATGAGCAGGCGGGTGGCGTCGCGGTCACAGATGATCGCGCCATCCATCTTGGCGAGCTCACGCAGGCGGGTGGCAGAAAATTCGGTGTCGATGGTGAACCCACCGGAGGAGAGCCCTGTGACGGTGCGGTCTGAACCGAGCACGATGAGTGCGCCTGTGCGCCCGCGGAGGATGCGTTCTAACCCTTCACGCAGCTCGGTGCCGGGGGCGATCTGCGCAATGGTCTTCAGGAGGAGTTCACTGTAATCTGTCTGCACGGAATATATTGTATCGTTTTAGCCTGTGTCACCGCCTTTGTGCGCGCCCCACCCCGATATTCTCTTCTTCGGCTTTTGACGATCTAGGTGTTTAAAACGTCAGGGTCGCCCGTACAATAAAAACCATGGCTGCACGCACAAAAACCACTAAAGGAACCCCCGCCTACCGCTGTACCGAATGCGGCTGGACCACCGCCAAATGGGTGGGTCGATGCGGTGAATGCCAAACCTGGGGCTCCGTTGAGGAAGCCGCCGGGGGTACCGTGGCGCGCACCCGTACCGCATCCAGCGTGCAGAAACCGGCTCAGGTGATCGGCGAGGTAGACTCGACCGTCGCCGCCTATATGAGCACCGGCAACCCTGAATTCGACCGGGTGCTCGGCGGGGGACTGGTGCCCGGTGCCGTGATTCTGATGGCTGGCGAACCCGGCGTGGGCAAATCCACCCTGCTGCTGGATGTTGCCGCCACCTTCGCGCGCGGATACACCCCGCGAACCCCCGCCGCTGAGCGTGCCCGCGCGAAAACCCGCGACGTGCTGTATGTGACCGGTGAGGAATCCGCCGCGCAGGTTAAGCTGCGTGCGGACCGCATCCACGCCGTTGCCGACACCCTGTACTTAACGAGCGAAACCGACCTGGGAACCGCGCTGGCGCATATTGAGCAGGTAGACCCGGCGATGCTGGTGATCGACTCGGTGCAGACCCTTGCCTCCGCAGATGTTGAGGGCAGCGCCGGGGGTGTTACGCAGGTGCGCGAGGTTGCCGCATCGCTGATCGCCACCGCGAAAGCACGCAATATGTGCACCCTGCTGGTGGGGCATGTGACCAAGGAAGGCACGATCGCCGGGCCGCGACTGCTGGAACACCTAGTCGATGTGGTGTGCCAGTTCGAGGGCGATAAACACTCCAATATTCGTATGCTGCGCGCCATCAAAAACCGATACGGCCCCACCGATGAGGTCGGCTGCTTCGATATGCACGAGGATGGGATTGCGCCCGTGCTCGACCCGTCCGGCATGTTCGTTTCGCGCACGCCGCATCCGGTGGCGGGAACCTGCGTGACCGTGACGATGGAGGGGCGCCGCCCGCTTTTGGCCGAAGTCCAGGCGCTGTTGGATCAAGCGGTGGCACCTGCGCCCAGGCGCACGGTGGCGGGGTTGGAATCGGCGCGCATCCAGATGCTTTTGGCGGTTTTGCAGCGCCGTGCCGGGCTGAACGTGGGCAAACTCGACTGCTATGTTTCCACAGTGGGAGGCGCTAAAATCGCCGAGCCCGCCGCCGATCTGGCGTGCGTGATGGCGCTGGCATCGGCCGCGCAGAATAAGCCGCTGCCGCGTAAACTCGCGGTGTTTGGCGAGGTCGGCCTGGCCGGGGAGGTGCGTGCCGTGCCGGGTATTCGCCAGCGTATTGCCGAGGTTGGCAGGCTGGGGTTCACGCATGTGCTGGTGCCCGCATCCCCAACGGGCGTGGGGCAGGTGCCCGATGGGGTGACCGTGCGCGAGGTCGCCACCTTAGGCGAGGCGCTGAACCTGCTCTTCCCGCAGGATAAATAACTGCCGCACATCGTGACGTGAACCGCGAGCAGAGTATTTCGGCGAGCAGATAGCAATTCGTTATCTGCTCGCCGAAATACTATCTGCTCGCGGGTCTCATGGTCGGGTTTTATAGACGGATCTCATGGGGATTAGACGCACACCATCAGCCATACGATACGAGCAGGAAAGACCTACCCCAGCCCCTCTTCGAGGTCTTCATCGCGCAGCATGATATTAACGGTGCGGGTGCGCAAATCCTCCTCCTGAGCGCCCGCAACATCAGCCTGCACAATCGGAATCTCGGAGGTACGCGGCGCATGCTCCGTCACGGCCTCGCCCAGCGGTACTAGTGTGGCGACCGCATCCTCATGATCCATACCGGTAGCCTCTAACATATCCACGGTTATAAGCCTCAGCATAAGCACCAACGACTCGCCCTCAAAGGTTTCTACCCCCAGATGCTTCGGTTCCAGAGTCTCGGCAAGAGAAATCAGGCGCTCGCGGGCAACCTCCATATAGTGTTCACGCTCATGCTCGGTACTGGAATACATACCCAGTCCCGTACTCTGGGCGGCAAGCGCCAGCTCCTCGAGCGCCGCCGAAAGCTTTTCAAGAGCCTTCGGGCGCAGCTGCACATGCGCAATCGTGGATGCCATGCGTCGGTTAAACACGCGGGTGTTGCGGATCGCCAAATCGATAGCCCCGAGAGTCTGCGCCAGTCGATCAAGCTCGATTCGGGTCTTCTTTCCCGCCCACGAAAGCTGCGCCATACCGCGCGCCGTCACCAAATCGTTCTTACTCGCCTCATACAGCGGCTGAAGTTTACGCGAATCCTGCAGGCTCTGATACGCCTGATCGTAGTTGTACCGGCGAATCGCCTTTGCCGCCAGAAAGAAGACATCCGAGAAAGCGCTCATAAGAGCCTCGGCACGCTGACGTGACCCATTTCGCGGGTCTTTAGGCATCAAAAACATCATAAGGAACGCCGCAACACCGCCGATCACGCCGTCAAGGCTGCGGGTAAACGGCAAATCCGAGGTCGGTGGCAGCAGAATCACCAGGCATGCCTGAAAACTGAGCTGAATCGTAAAAATAATGCCTTTATCTAAGAATCTGGCCAGAAGTACCGAAATAAACAGGGCAAGCGTGGCCTGCCAGATGCCGCGCCCGAGCATCTGCAAAAACAGATCGCCAATCAGAATACCCAGGCTCACACCGAACGAAACCTCCAGAATGCGCCGCGAATGGGTAGAGCCGCTCACGTACCCGAGCGACACCAGCGCCGCGACCGCCGCAAAAATAGGTTCCTCATGCCCCAGCACACGCTCCGCAAAAAGATACGCCCCCATCGAAGCAATCGTGATCTGAATAGACTGAAAAAATCCCGCCCGAACGCGGTGAGCCCCGGCGCGGACATAGTTTAAGAATTGTTCCTTCATGGATGCGTGTGCCATAGTTCTAGTCTACCCGCCCTGAAGTTGTGCCGCCGCAGGTCTTTTGCACCCTTGGATGATATGCATCAAAGGCTCCTCATTCGAAACAAAGCGGGATCTCTGATGTTTGGCAAGGCTCTTTTTTAAAAGAGGTTAGGGGCGGTAAGGCTACCGGAACCGGCTCCCAATATGCCGCATCGCCTGCACCTGTCGACTGGTACGATGCGCCGCCCGCACCATCCGCGAACGCTTCAACGTCTGCAGCTCATCCTCGGCACGCTCAAACTCACCCCGCATATGCGCCTCCCACGAGTGCATGCGATCCGAAAGCGCCCATTCGTTGCCTTCGGCCAGCGAAGTCTTCAGCAAAAGCTCACACACCGCATTGTTAATCGCCTCTAGGGACGGTTCCAGGGCGGGAATCGCCACAGCCGCAGAAATACTCTCCGGCATATGCGCCTGCTTTTCCCCGCGCACAGAGGCCGCAAGATACTCACGCCACGCGTGAAGCAGCGCGGTCACTGCCTCATGCCGCGCCCGCAGCTCTTGGCGTTGACCCCTGCTGAGTGAGAGCGCAGACGCAATGAGCTTCTCGGGAATGTCGGTGCCGAGCATATGAAGCGGAGTCATAAAATTCTGCATCCCGTAATGCCCCATAACCCCGCAAATCCGCATCTCGGTAAACGCATCGGGCACCAGCGCAACCGCAGGAATACCGGCGCTAAGGCTAAAAACCGCGGGATGGTACCGGTCGGTGATATTCAGCGCGGCACCCTGATGAATGCGCACCGTCGCATCCGTGTGCAGAATCGGTATCACCGTCGCCGGAGATTTCATGGAGGCGGCAACCAGTTCATGCGCCTTATAGTCACCGGTGCGCCCGCCCTCCGACGCTGGGACGCCCATATGCCCCAGGAAGACCGCCGCCAGCCCATATTCGGCGTAAATCTTGTCTAATAAAGCGGCTAGTTCGTGTACTTTGCTCCCCGAAACCTCGTGCACCGTCACGCACACATAACGCTCGGGAAGCTCAGGAACCTCAACCCGCGTTTCCGCATAATCGAGCGTTATCTCCGGGGTATGCACCCGGTAGTCGCTGGCATCATCCACACCCGCAAGCGCCTTAAGATCGTGCTCGCGGCACCACTCGTAGGAGCTGCGCTCGCGCACCGCCACCGAGGTTGCCGAACGCAGCATACGCAGCAGAACTTCCTCATCGCGCGGGGAAAGCACGGGACCAATCGACTGCCCGGAAACAAAGACCGGAATCTTTGCGTACTGCGCCACTAATGCGATAGCGGCGCGCTCATACAGCAGCCAGCCGTAGCGCGAATTCAGGTTGCCGCCGCCGGAGATGACGACCGCATCCACCGATTGAATACCCTCTACAAAATCGCGGATCTGCTGCGCCGACGGGCAAAAGTCGGGCAGATTCGGCATAACGCCGCTCACAAGAAACTCTTCGAGGCGTTCCAACGTGATCTCACGCTCGGCAGGCGCCCACGGGAACAGTAAAAACGGCATATATTCGTATACAGACGAACCCCCGGCCCCCAGATAACGCTTGCTCTGCTCGGCGTCACGGGTTGCTAAAATAACCTGCATTCCTGCATCCGCCAGGTATTCGGCGGTGCTGATCGTCATGGCCTCGTCCCCCACATGGTAGACGGGCTGGCCAATATCGCCGACAACAAGAACACGAGTCATATGCGTACCTATTTGCTTGATGAATCTTTAGGCGAAAAAACGGCACGCAAACGCGAAAGTTTGCCACTCCACGACATCGCCCGCTCCATGCGGTGCAGCCGCTCACACTGTTCCTGCTGCATATTTTCGAGACGTTCCAAACGTTCCTGAACGTCTTGAAGCGCCTCTAGAGTTTCCAATAAACGGCCGTCAAGTTCATTCGTCAGGTGTGCCTGGTAAAGGTAGGGACCAATATGCGCCCCGGCGGCAAGATCTTCACGGATCGCGTTGGCGCGCACCTGCGCATCAAAAATACGATGCTGCTGCTCGTGGCTCACGCTATTAGCGGCAGAACCCGTCGCATCGGGGCGTTTGCACCAGTACGCCAGCGGCTCGTCCAGAAGCTGAACTTCACCGGCCATGGCGGCGCGCATATTGAATTCCCAGTCGCCCACCACGGGAAGTTCCTCATCAAAATACCCCACCTTCTCGTGCAGGGTGCGGCGGTACAGCACGCCAATCGGAACCGCGCGGTTGGTGCGGAATAGGAACTGCAGCCCCATCGCGGGCAGATCTTCGTGGAAGGTGCGTTCGTTCAGAACAATAAAACCGTCCTCGGTTTGCTGCTCAAAACGCTCAATAATCCGTACCACGCACATATCGGCACCGGTCTCATCAAGGGTTGCGACGGTACGTTCCAGGAATTGGGGATCCCACAGGTCATCATCGTCGTGAATGGCGATATAGGTAGACTCACTGGAGCGCACGCCCAGGTTAGAGGCCGCCTCCATATTGCCGCCCGCAGCATGAAGAAGAACGGTCTGCGCCGCAACCGGGCTGCGGTCAATAATCTGCTGCGATTCTTCCTGATTTCCGCCGTCATCGACCACGTATACGGTGTATTGCGTATACCGTTGCTCGGCGATGTTCTGCAGGGCACGTGCGAGAAAGACCGGGCGATCTTTCGTGCGTACAATGACGGCGACAGAGGAAAACAAAGCTCTCCAAGGAATATATAAGGCCTGCGCATAAGGCACGTAGGGCGGAAATATATAGGGTTGTCTAGAATTCTACGGAGTTGCGCGGGAATAAGCGAGCATTCCAGCCCACATTAGGGGGAAAAATTCTACCCAAATATGCCATCAAGAGCCATCATGAGGGCGATCGCACACAAAAAACATGCCGGAAGCGTGACAAACCAGGTCAGCATAATGTTCGCAACGATCTTCGGCTTCACCGAGTTAAACCGCTGATTCACCCCAGCCCCCAGTGCGGATGCGGTCGCCAGGTGCGAAGACGAGAACGGCAGCTGCAGCAGGAAGTACCCGAGCGCCTGCATAAGAGCCGTGGTGCCCTGAGCTACCGCGCCGCGCATTGGATCTAAGCGCACCATACGGTAGGCGAAGGTGTAGCCGATGCGCCGCCCACCCGTGAGCGTGCCCGCCGCCAGAGCCAGCGCAATAGTGAGCACATGCCAGGGGAGGAGGTCCCGCGTGGGAAGCGGAAAAACCGCACCCAGCACGTGCAGCACCAACAGGTACAGGTACCCAGTCTGCATACCGTGCAGAAGCGAAATTGCGGATGCCGACACCGCCAACACCTCACGCGAATGCCGGTTCACACTGCTGGGCGAAGAGCGGATCGCTAAGCGATAAAACGGGATCACCAAAAGCCAAGAAAGAAGAAAAATCAGGGGCGGCAGGTAGAGGAGCGGCAGCAGAGTGGCATCGAAAATCGCGGGGATAAACCGTGAACCTTCGCCATCGACCCGGGCATACCACGCCACCCCGGCCAGGGCGCCGATGAGGGCATGCGTTGAGGAGGCTGGCATGCGTAAGGCCCACGTTGCCACACCCCATAAGGCGGCGGTAATAAGCGCGGCGGTCAGCCCCGGAAGGCCCAAATGCCCGCTGGGAACGGCAATCCAGGGCACACTCATATCGGTAATCAGCAGATACGCCGCAAACACCCCGATACCGTTGAACAGCGCGGCGGTAATCAGAGCCGCGGTATCGCCCATCGTGCGGGTGCGTACCGGCACCGCGATCGCATTGGAGGCATCGTGCATGCCGGTCACAAAAATCGCGGAAAGAAACGCGCCCACACACAGAATACTGAGCAGAACCACTAGGACTCCTGCACGATAATACGCCCGATCTCAGAAGACACGCCGCGCATCGCATTTGCCGCTTCGACCAGTTGGGCAATGAACTTGGTGTACCGGCGGTAGCGTTCCATCGGGAAGCGTTCGGCGAGTTCTGCATCGTACTCTTCGGCGGTGCGAACGGCCTGGCGCGAGATACGCAGCATATCCATCCAATAGTTATCCAGGCCCTTAATATCGGCGAGCTTGGGAATTACTGCCTCGGTCAGCACAGCCTGCCGCTGAATAATATCGAGTATTGCGGTAATATGCGGGGCAAAACCGTCGATCTTGTGCAGATAAAGGATGTGCGCGGCACTCGTGAGCTTTTCGACCGCGTTCGTGAGTTTGCGGGCCAGCGTGTAGAGGTCTTCGCGGGGTACCGGGGTGGCAAATGAGCTTCGCACGGTGGTGAGGGTCATGAAGAACAGGTCGGTCGAGTTCGCCTCGTGCACCAGCATGCGATCGAAGAGCTCGGGGTATTCGGAGGTAGATGAGCCAACCATTTCGGAGAGGAGCGCCGCCGCCTCCGCCACCTGCACCGAGATTTGTGCAAGCGAGGTGAGTGAGCTGTTGGCTTGTGGAAAGATGCGGTGCAACATAGTTACAGTCTAACGCGGGTGTGCTTAGGGTGCGCGGGTCTGATACTTCCCGCGCGGCGGCTTGAGAATACAACAGCGGGAAGGCTGCATGATAGCCTTCCCGCTGTGAACGTTAGCGATGTCGGGCTGGGAGCGCCTCTCGGCGGAAGGCCGCTCGAAGCGGCAAATGATTTGGAGCCCGGGGCTACCTATTAGCAACCCGACATCTTGTCTTAAATTATCCGCCCGCGCCGAGCCTCCGTCAAGGTACATGAGCTCTAAGCAGAACACCCGGCATCAGTTCCGAATCCTGTATTTTCCCGGGATTTGATAGCGCGCGAGTACCATGCGGGGCTACAATGCTTCGAGTCCGCCGCTTGCCCGCCAGTGCGCGGCGGTCGCCTCCAAATCCTCGGCAATTTTCACGAGTTTTCGGGATTGTTCGGGCACGCGGAACATGCGTTCAATGCCTTCGCGGCGAACCTCGTGACTGGGCGGATGCACCCCCTGCGGGTTGCCAGAAAGTCGGCTAATATCTGCACGCTCATAGTTGAGACGCAGCCCCAGTGCCACCACGCGCGCGAACGCCGCAAAACGTTCGAGAGCTATATCAATATCGCCGCTGTAGAGACCGGCCAGAATTTTGTCCGCCGTTTTGACGACCTCGGAGGCGCCTGGCGGGTCTGGTACCCCCGCCAGCAGATGCGAACGGTAATCGGCACCCATACCGGTAGAGAACGCTTGTGCGGTGGCCTTCGGGTAGCGTCGTACCATGTCGCGCAGGGAATACATGCGCCATAGCGCGCCGGGGAGGGAACGCGCGGGTGAATGAGACCAGAGCTGCGCAAGCGCCTCAATACCGTATTCGTCAGTGAAGTCTATGAGCCGGGCGGCAACCTCCGGATCAGAGTTTTGGCGTCCGCGCTCCAGCAGAATGCGGGCAGACGTATGCGCCGCCTCATCACGGGCGGCGGGATCTTCACCGCCGACGCGGCGCTCAAACTTTTCGCTGGGCTGAGATACTGGGCGATGATGTGCACGATGAGTCATAGGAGTTTAGTGTAACGGGCAGGGCACGAGTTTTTCGAAGGATTCAGCCGGACGAAAATCATATCTGCGAAGGCGACTCGTGACGGATTTGTAGTGTATAGTAGATGATGTCTTCGCGTTCACGCGGGACGGCGCGCCTTTAGCTCAGTTGGTAGAGCTACGGACTTTTAATCCGCAGGTCGTGGGTTCGAGCCCCACAGGGCGCACTCTTCACCAGAAAGAATCTGGTATCTCGCCCCTTTCGGTATGAAGCCGATCGGGGCGACTTTTCGTTTAATCCGTCCTTGGCCTTCTTCTATATACGAAGGAGCGGGAACATGTGCGGAGACAATGCTGTTTCCAAGGAGATCACCAACAGTTAGATCAAGCGCACCAGCAAGTGTAAATAACTCATCCAAGCTGAAGTTTTGTTTTCCTCGAAGCCGGTCTGACACGCCTGCCTGTGTAGGAGAACCCGAGTAGATTTTGCAAGCACGCATGTATCGGTATGTAATCCTTTTGCAGGATTGGGGATTACAGATCGCACCGGATGAGCTGACACACGCGGCTCCGTGGACAGCTCTAGTAGCGGCTTAGAAACATCGGTTTTAGAAGACCTTTAGAGGATATATAGATTCAATGTCTTTTCGGATGGTTAATTGGGCATACGAACAGGATTTACCGCCTAGCCCAAAGTTTTTGTTGGTCACGATTGCTGATAGAGCTGATTACGCGGATGCTGTCGATTGTTCGGTCTGTGGTAGAGACCGGGACTATCACTACTGCTAAAGGGGAAGCGTAAGTCACTTTAGATGATTTTATTGGAACGAATTTTGAAATTCTGGTCATTTTCTTCGGCCTAGTCTTGTCAATATTTTCTTGATATTAAAAATATCGGAAGAAAGGAAAATAACCATGACCACTAAAAGCAATTTGCGGGATGATGAAAAACTAAACACCGGTGAAAAGATTTTCGGTATTTTTATCATCCTCATTGTATTATTCATTGTCTTTGTAGTTGTTTTTGGGCTTTGGAATGTTTGGAACGATTTTTCCAGTGAATGACCTCATACTAGACAATCGAAACAGAAAACAACTCGAACTATTGATATTCTTTCATTTTAGTTATCTAAAGAAAAAGTACAAACTGGCAGCTTTGAAGGTCGCACAGGCGGAAGCATTATTGGAAATGTTGGTTATGCGCAGGGAAACAGTGGGGGGAAACCTGTTATCTATATTTATACTCGTTACCGTGCCGCCAATATGAACGACGATGCGGCATCGGCTCAGGATTCCTTCATGGATGTGACTCCGCAGAACCCGTTCTACCGCGAAATCGCATGGTTTAAGGTTCAGAAGGCGAGGAAATAATATTTCATAAGGTTTACAAATGTTGAAGCATAAGTAATTTTGTTCCTTTCCATGTCATATCATATGGGTTCAATATGATATGAGCTTTGAGGCGGTTGCTCCTACGGTTTCCCTAGGGTGACTACATTTTTTGTGTCTTGGAACCGCTTGCTGGTGTGATGTTGCAAGTTTTTTGTCGGGCGGTGCCGTGTTTTTACTTGCCACATGCGTAATACATTATTGAGCGCCTCGTTTCGTGGTGTCGCCGATCCGGTCTCCACCTGTGTACACCCTACAGAGCACCCTAACCTGTGGGGGTGTAAAGCGTAGACGGTTTAAGGGATGTATTAGTAGATGCTCTGCGGGTTGAGGTCGGGAAAGTTTTTTACTCTACTTGTTGCGTTTTTCCTGTTTATCCCCGACTCACTTATGAAAGTTATTCATGTCGTCGTGGTCTGGGTGTGCGTTGTTGTGTTCGAGAAAATTTTTTTGATGTCGATGGTGGCGGGGAGGATTTAGAGACTCATGAAAGATTTTGAAGTTTTATGTGAGCATCCTGTTGTGTGCTGGTTCCTTTTTATGGTTGCTCCTACGGTTTTCTGGAAGCTATTCCTTCCTATTGCCAGTGTTGTGTGTGAGGTGGGTATGTCCTGGGTGAAAAGGTTCGTGGAGGCTTTTATGCGGACGGTTTTGCCTGGTCCGGAGAAGGTTGGGGTACGTCTTGGGGTATGGGTGCGTTCTGTGTTCCGGCGGTAGGTGGGTGACTCATTGGGACGCTCACGCGAAGGCTTTGTTTGACCCTCAGACGGGATTATTTCGGAATTGTTCAGCGATGCACCGGCCGGAGGAGACTTTTACGGATGCGTGATGTGGCTCAGATCGAGTCTGAAGTGTGGGCTGATGCCAAATTTATTGAAGCCACTCAAACTAATACCTCGTATTGGTAAGACTTAAAAAATAGAGGGAATTAAGCGAAATCTTAATCCCCTCTACCTATTCCTTTTTTCAAGAATTAATTACTGAGCGGCAGGAATGCTACCGTGCGGATCAGTAACATACTTCACAGGAGAGCGAGTGTTTTATCAACCTCAAGGGACTTTTAGTTCCTCAGCAAACTTACCATAGCATAGAGGTGGTAGAACAAGATCTTCACCCCCCCCATGTGAAAGAGAATAAAAATCGTTGTCTACGAATCGCCGGGATAGGGAGTAAAATGGCAAACGACAAAAGATCACAACGATTTTGAGGCTACCGGTGCCTCACACAGAAGCGATTGGTCAAATTCATCTATGAGCGATTTACCCGAATCCACCACAAATAAAGAAACTCACATCCAGCCAAATGTTCAAGTATTGGGCGCACGTCAAAATAACCTGCGCAATGTTGATCTTTCTGTGCCCCGTGATGCTCTCGTGGTCTTTACCGGCATGTCAGGATCAGGTAAATCTTCCCTCGCGTTCGGAACCCTCTATGCAGAATCGCAGCGCCGTTATCTAGAGTCGGTGGCCCCCTATGCCCGCCGTCTTATCGATCAAGCGGGAGTGCCCGACGTCGATTCCATTACAGGGATGCCCCCCGCTGTAGCCCTGCAACAACAGCGAGGTGGACAAAACTCCCGGTCGACCGTTGGTAGCATCACGACCATCTCAAGCCTGGTTCGTATGTTGTATTCACGCGCCGGCCAATATCCAGAGCATCAGAGCATGCTCTATGCCGAGGATTTCTCTGCCAACACCCCGCAGGGGGCATGCCCTCAATGCTATGGAATTGGCAGAGTCTATGAAGTACCCGAAGATCACATGGTTCCCGATCCCACCAAAACCATCCGTGAACGAGCCATAGCTTCTTGGCCTACCGCCTGGCACGGTCATCAGCTTCGAGATGTATTGGTGGCACTTGGCTACGATGTAGATATCCCCTGGAAAGATCTTCCCAAAAAAGATCGCGACTGGATTCTTTATACGGACGAAACACCACATGTACCGGTCTATTCGCGTATGACACTTGCTGAGGCTCAAGCGGCTAAACAAGCACATGTTGAACCTTCTTATAGCGGCACCTACGTGGGTGCAAAACGCTATGTACTGGATACTTTTGCTAATACTAAAAGTGCCTCCATGAAACGCAAGGTAGCGCAGTTTCTCACATCAATCCCTTGCCCAGCCTGCCACGGTAAACGCATCAAACCAGAGGCTCTCTCAGTAACCTTTGCAGGGTTAGATATTGCTGACTTCTCCCAGCTCCCTCTCTATGAGCTAACCAATCTTCTTGAAAAAGCTGTTGAAGATGCTTCCCACACAATCACTATGAAGGCAGATGAGAAAGAAACGCTCGGGCAAAGCTTACACCAAAAAAGGGGAGAAGAAGCTACAGAGTCAGGCAGTCACACAAGTGAACTTGTTGCTGAGACAGAACCGGAAGCTCATAAAAATCCCCCTCAGCCTGTTGAAAAACTTGCCGCTACCTCTCGGCTGGCCGCTGTCCTCATTGAGCGTCTTCGCCCCATTATCGACCTCGGCTTAGGCTATCTTTCTCTTGATCGAATGACTCCTACCCTTTCCGGTGGTGAACTGCAACGTTTGCGCTTAGCTACTCAGCTGACGTCTGAACTTTTTGGTGTGGTCTATGTATTAGATGAACCTTCTGCTGGTCTACATCCTCAAGACACCCGTGCGCTTCTTGACGTTCTTGACGGACTCAAAGCACGGGGAAATAGTCTGTTTGTGGTGGAACATTCTATTGAAGTAATGCAACATGCTGACTGGATTGTGGATGTAGGGCCGGGAGCTGGAGAACATGGTGGTCGAGTCCTTTACAGCGGTGAAGTTGATGGTTTAGCCCACGTCCAGGAATCTCTTACACGCGGTTATCTCTTTGGAGGCAGTGGGCTCCCACCGCATACTCCTCGGAAACCTGAGCAGTGGATAAAACTTTCTGGAGTTAGCCGAAATAATCTCCATAACGTGGATGTACAAATCCCACTAGGGGTTCTCACTGCCGTCACAGGTGTTTCAGGTTCGGGGAAATCTAGCTTAGTCAGCCAGTGCCTACCTCAACTGATAGGTCATCGACTAGGTAAAACGGTGCAGGTAGATGAAACACCCGTAGAGGGAGATGAAATTTTAAGGGCCGAACAGGCCCCTGAAACGAGGGGAACTGTTGAAGGTGATTTCAGCGGTATACGCCGCGTGGTTGCCATCGATCAGAAACCTATTGGGCGAACACCTCGTTCCAATATTGCCACCTATACAGGGCTCTTTGACCATGTGCGCCGTCGTTTTGCCGATACAACAGAAGCCAAACGCCGGGGATACAAACCAGGCAGATTCTCCTTTAACGTAGCGGGCGGGCGCTGTCCCACCTGCGAAGGTGAGGGGTCGGTGATGGTAGAGCTACTCTTCTTACCCTCGGTGTACACAAAGTGCCCGGACTGCCAAGGTACCCGCTACCAGTCAAGCACCTTAGAAATACTCTGGCGTGGTAAGAATGTGTCCCAAATTTTAGAAATGAGTGTAGAGGAAGCTCTGGGGTTTTTCGACGGCGAAGTGGAGGTTACGCGTTCACTGGCTGCGTTGAGAGATGTCGGCTTGGGTTACCTGCGTTTGGGGCAGCCTGCGACTGAGTTATCTGGTGGTGAGGCACAGCGCGTCAAACTAGCCACGGAGTTGCAACGGGCACAACGCGGCGACACTCTGTATGTACTTGATGAACCCACTACCGGTCTGCACTGTTCAGATGCTGACCGTTTGATATCGCATCTTCAGACTTTGGTTGATGCTGGTAATACGGTAGTGATGGTCGAGTTGGATATGCGAATTATCGCAACGGCTGATTATGTGATTGATATGGGCCCTGGCGCGGGAGAGGGAGGCGGTCAGATCGTTGCCACGGGAACACCTGAGCAGGTGGCCACGGTGGAAGATAGTGCTTCAGCGCCGTTTTTGGCTACGGTTTTAAAATAATTAAACTAATATTCCTATGTTCTTTTTCTGGCTATGTAGTTGGTAAATGATGCTAGAAAGGATCTCTCGAAGTATTGATTTGGGTAACTGATATTCTCTAATGATTCTTGAGGCTGCCCTGAAGAATATACTGATAGAGACTGTTATCTTCTACGGGCAGAGCGGTAGGAGACGTTTTCCTGTTGACGACCAGCTGATGACACTAGAAAACCCGCCGTTGATGGTATCCCGGAGATATCTAGGCAATGCTTCTGTATGCTTTATCTGATAATAAAAGCAGATGCATTCCCCGGCATTAAAATTTAGACGGATAGTGGGTGAAGCGTAGCTGTCTAATTCTTGCCACAGAACGTAAAGAAAATCGCTCCAATGCCCTAGAATATATGCGGTACCGGGGCAAAGATACACCCCCGGCGATGTTTCAGCCCCTAAGGAGCCCGCGCCCATGAGCACCATCAAAAACCCGGACGTTATCACTATCCTGGCAACCGGCGGAACTATCGATAAGTTCTACTCGGTGGCGGGCACCCTCGATATTGGCAAGCCTGCCGCGCACGATGTGCTGTCGAGAGTGCTCACCGACATTCGTTTTGATATTCGCGCGCTCATCGGCAAAGACAGCCTGGATATGACCGACGAAGACCGCGCCGAACTCGTTGCCGCCCTCAACGCGATTGAACACGACCAGGTTCTCATCACCCACGGGACCGACACAATGAGCGAATCCGCCCGATACATCGCCAAGCACGCCGATCTGGGGTCAAAGGTTGTGGTGCTGACCGGTGCCATGCAGCCGGCGGTCATGGCGCATTCGGATGCGGGGTTCAACCTGGGGGCTGCGATTTCCGCACTTAACCTGCTGGAACCGGGCGTTTACATCAGCATGAGCGGCCGAATTTTCCCGGCGCACACCGTGCGTAAGGATCGTGCCCGCGGGATTTTCGAGGGATAAACTCTGAAATTTTTGCTGCGTTCTGCAAGCTCTTGGTGACGCTTCAGTAAATAGGGCGTAAGTTTCAGCGTTATCTCAGTTTCATCTCGTACCGTAGTATTGAGTGCTTTCTCGATGGCGCCTCCGGCAGTGCTTCACAACGCCAGCGGCAGACAGGGTACCTATGAGCGAAAAATATAACCCGGGTTTTTGGGATCAGGCTTGTTCCACGCCGCCACCCGTGCGGCGCCTGTACCTTGTCCGCATGCTTTTCCTCGTGGTGCCTGCACTGACGCTGGTGTATTTTTTCGAGGCTATCGGGCTTGACCCTATCGGCGCGGTTCCCCTCATGTACCTGTCTCTGCACGGCTGGTTTGCGGTCGCGTATGCGCGGAATAAATCTATGGGGCTTGTTATGGTGGGAAACCTGTTCAGCGCCCTGGCGGCATCCGTTATCACCGGATTTTTCGCCTATATTTTGGTGTTTATTCACGGGCCAAGAACACTATGGAAACTCTTGGGAGGCTCGTACCCCATTCTGACCATTTGGATTATGGCGTCCTTCGTGATCGAGATTTTATGCTCCCTTATATTCGTCTTCCTGATCTTCCGCAGGTTCCCCTCCCGTGCCGAACGTGAAGCCCAAGAGACTCGCGAACTGTCAGAAGAGTCTTCCCTGTCTGAAGACCAGGCAGTCAACGACCATACGCTGACTAAGGCCGAAGCACAGAGTACACACCGCTCAGACTCTGATATACCGTAATGAGTTCCTGAGCTCATCCGCTCCCCAACGTGCCATGATTGCAGCCGTTACTCCCTGCAAGCGTGGTAGTGTATGACATAACCCAACGTTGGTGTAGCGAGGCACCCGCGCGCCGGGCTACACAAAAATTACCGGTAACGAGGATGTACATATGAGCACAGACCCCATGAAAAACGATGATTCTTCCCGTCAGCCTGAGGAACCTAGAACTACGCCGCAGGAATCTTCGGCGACGTCGCCTGTAGACGAGCATTCGGGGGACAGCACCGCACATAAAACCGCCGGAACCGGCGGCGCATCGCAGCACGAACACAGCGGGCGTACCTCAAAGTCGGATCCCTCACCCGAGGATAAACAAAACCCCAACAACTCCGGCAACGCCCAGAACCAGCAGACTGCTCCGTCAGCGCCAGGGTATGTTGGGTTACAACCGGGATACCCTGCGCCGAGTCCATCGACGCCTCCAAATCCCTATGCGAATCCGCATGTCGTACCCGGATATTCGGGATATGCAGTGCCGAATCCAGCCGCATACCCGTACACTGCATATCCGGCAAACCCGCACGATGAGATTGTCCGCAAACGTTCGCTGATGTACCTGCTGCGTCTGTGCATTGTGGGTGCTCTTATTGCGATCGGTATTGTTGCGATGACTTTCAACCTTATCGGTGCGATCATCGAACTTAGCGACTGCGGAACCGGCAGCTACTCGTGGAGTGAATACTCGCAGCGGATATGCCGTGAAGATAACACCTCAGCAATCACGGGGTCGTCGATTTTCCTTGTCATTTTTATCGCGTACCCGATATGTCATATTTTTGGGCTGCTTGCCGTCAGGAAAAATCAGCACCATGTGAGGGTGCTTGTCATTAACATTATTGGCATTGTGCTTTCGTCTCTGGGGATTGTGCTTGCTGGTTTAATGCTCTTGGGCGGTATAGCGATGATAACGGCGTTTGGATCCTCGGGATTACTTGCCATTTTTATCATATTCCTCGTGGCTGGGGCAGTACCCGTGGCAGAGCTTATTTTCTCGATTATTTTCGTCCGGCATGCCTCGTGGATGAACCATAAGGACTACTTCACGAAACCCGGTGTATAACCACTGCGGGGTGCCGCACCGTGCCCCATTCGAGTGCTCTTGGTGTGAAAGGTAAAATGTGGCTCACGAGCCGGTAGAAAACGTATCTGGCAATAATTCCGATGTACAGTTGACGGGTCGGGGTGCGGAACACCATGTGGCGCATCCTGCCTTGTCGGCGGGTTATCCAGTGCAGGGTCAGTCTGGTGTCCCCGCTTATGCAGCACCCCAGAACCCCTATACTGTCGGGTCTGTAGCGTACGGTGTGCCGGGTACCTTCGGGTACTCTGGTGCATTATCAACGGGTCCTGATAACTCCGAAATCAGAAAATATGCATCGATATATCTGGTGCGTCTAGGTATTGTAGGTGCGCTTCTTGCCCTGTATGCGATGGGTATTATCTAGTTTTCTGAGAAGACTCCACCCTTTAG
>NZ_KV793078.1:235348-272252 GCF_001808385.1 Rothia sp. HMSC08A08 | reverse complement strand
AGCCTGGTCAGCCCGGTCAGCCTGGTACCCCCGGCCAGCCCGGCACCCCCGATCCCAGCCTCCCCGATAACAACAACGGTGGCGGCGACTGGAACATCGGTGGCGGCGGCTACTACGAAGGTGACTTCAACCTCAGCGGTCACTATCAAGGTGGCTGGGACTTTGGTGCAACCGTTCCCGGCTGGGGTCAGTGGGACAACGGTGGTGACGACTGCTTCCAAGGCGGCGGTAATTTTTTTCAGGTAACTCCTGGGGAAAATAATGCCGTAACGCCCGCACCTAACGGTCACGGCGGTCTTGGTTGGGTAGGCGATAACGCTACTCCTAACACCCCAGGTAATGCTGGAAATACGCCCGCACCTAACGGTCAGGGCGGTTTGGGTCAGACTGGCGATACCCCGCAGTCGGTAGCTCCTGACACCACTGGTCAGGGCGGTCTCGGTCAGGTTGGTGGCAACACCACCACCGAAACTGAACAGGCTACCGGAAGCGAAAGCCAGGGTGCACAGTTCGGTCAGCTGAGCGAGAGCTACACTCGCACTTCTGAAGGCGAAATCCTCCAGGAGCAGCAGCGTCATCAAGATCATGGCGGACTGGGCCTGACTGCTGATAACGATTCCGACAACGGTCGGGGTGGTTTGGGTCAGACCGGTGACAACCGGGCTCCCCAGCGTCAGGGTACTGTGACCATCAGCAACGATGTCGATATTGACCTCAACGCTGGCGCGGTATCCCGCGGTAGCGAGGCCGTGAACACCAATGCTTCTGAAGATGTTAATGGTGGCGGCGCCGGTCTTGTTGGCAACGGTTCTGAGAATAACAATGGTGGCGGCGCCGGCCTCGTCGGCAATGCTCCCAATGTTAATGGCGGTGGCGCCGGTCTCGTTGGCGATAACGGCAACGGCGGTTCCGCACAGGTGAACGGCGGCGGCAACGCAGCTGTTAACCAGGCCACTCAGGCAGACAACGGTAGCTCCGCGAGCTCCCAGAAGTCAGGAAGCTTGGCACACACCGGTGTCAGTGGCGTTCTGTTCGCCGCTGGGCTGGGTCTGCTCTCCCTGATGACCGGACTTGTGGTTCTGTTGACTCGCCGCAACAAGGCCTAATTAACGACGAATTGTCGTTATAGAGGTTACAAATTCGGGGTGGGTATCTCTCTCATGAGGTATCCACCCCGTTTTTGTGCGTAAAGACGGTTATTGCCTAGATGGGGGGGCAGTGCACATACAGCTTTCGAAGTGGCGTAGCACGTATGAGAGATGTAGTATTAGAGCTTGATTAGAAAAATTTAGGCATCATTAGAAATACTTCAGGATGCCGTAACGGCGTTTCTTCAGAGGATACGCACATAAGATCTTCCGGCTTAGATATTGAGGGAACACCAGGAGAAAGCTGATGGCTGTGTGACACCCGCATATCTGGGAAGTTTCAGAATAGAGAGAAAACAATGGCACAAACTTCACAACAGTCTTCGTCAGCATCGGATGCGAGTGATGCTGCTGCAGATACTGATCTGAAACGCGGTCTTTCGGCACGTCATATGCAGATGATCGCCATCGGCGGCGCTATCGGCACCGGTCTGTTTGTTGCATCCGGCAAAACTATCTCTACCGCCGGGCCGGGCGGCGCTATCGTTGCTTACGGGCTGATCGGTATTATGGTGCTGTTCCTCATGCAGTCTCTGGGTGAGATGGCAGCGCATCTGCCCGTCCCAGGTTCGTTTCAAACCTACGCAACACGTTACGTTTCATCATCCTTCGGGTTTGCCATGGGGTGGAACTACTGGTTTAACTGGGCAATCACCGTCGCGGCCGAGCTTGTAGCGGTCGGGGAAGTGATGAAGTATTGGCTTCCTGAAACTCCCTCGTGGGTGTGGGCGGGCATCTTCTTAGTTCTCTTGACGGGGCTTAATGCTCTTTCTGCCAAAGCCTACGGTGAGGGCGAATTCTGGCTTGCCACTATTAAGGTGGTCACCGTTATTGTGTTCTTAATTGCGGGAATCGCGATGATCTTCGGGGTTCTCGGAGGTGCATCACCGGGTACCTCAAACTGGACCACGGGCGAAGCTCCTTTTGTAGGCGGGCCCGTCGCTATTTTCGCTATCTTCATGGTCGCCGGGTTCTCCTTCCAGGGTACCGAGATGATCGGTATTGCCGCCGGAGAATCCAAGAACCCCCGTCGCGATGTGCCGCGCGCACTCACCAGCGTATTCTGGCGCATCATGCTGTTCTATATCGGTGCCATGGTGGTTATAGGATTCCTTATTCCTTACACCGATCCGAATCTGCTCACCGCAGCCGAAGGCGATATTAACATTTCTCCCTTCACCCTTATCTTTGAGCGAGCCGGTATTGCCTTCGCCGCTGCAGCGATGAACGCCGTGATTCTTACCGCCGTGCTCTCTGCAGGTAACTCGGGTCTCTATGTTTCGGCACGCATGTTGTTCTCACTCGCGCAGGAGGGTAAAGCCCCCAAGATTTTCACGAAGGTCAATAAGGGGGGCGTGCCGATGCCCGCCCTCATGGCAACTTCCGCCGTGGGAGCTATCGGATTTATCGCCTCCGTTATTTCGCCGGATGCGGCCTACCTGTGGCTAGTTAATGTTTCGGGTCTAGCCGGTTTCATTACCTGGGTTGGTATCGCGGTGGCGCACTATAGGTTCCGCCGCGCCTACATGCGGCAGGGGCATAGCCTTAACGACCTTCCCTATACGGCGCCCTTCTTCCCGGTGGGGCCGATTATTGCCTTCATTATGTGTCTGCTGGTGATCGGTGGGCAGAACTACGAGGCGATCCTTGCGGGAGACTGGGTGGGCGTGATGAGCTCATATATAGGCCTGCCGGTCTTTGTGGCAGTTTGGGCTATTCACGCTATCGTAACCCGCGACCGTTTGATTCCGCTGGAACAGGTGGATGTCTCGGGTCTTGAGGTTAAAACGGGCAAGTAATTTCGGCGAACGGAATTATCAATAAAAAGACCGCCGGAGGAATATCGTGAGGTATTCCCCGGCGGGTTTTATTGCTATAAAATCACATTTTGATAAAGAGTTTCACGGTAAACTATTATGCGGTAGTACCATTTTTTAACGGTATATATGTTTCAACTCCGTGGGTAAATATAAAGATATAATAAAGTTTGCCCGAAATGCTTTACCTCCGTGTTGTGAGCAGGGTATCTTTGTAAAGACATAGAACGTTCACTATTGTGAACCTTCTCTTATGTACGATATGAAGCTTCCTGACCTTTGGTTCGTGCATGCGTAGGTTTACGATCGGTTAAGCCTCATGTGAGCGCTCTATGAGAATACCCCGTAAGGTATCGTCGGGGATGTATAGATTCGTTTGAAGCACTCACTGTTTTCAGGGGATGTGCCCTCTGGGAAAAAGCACAGACATGAATGCTCAAGCTAGGATAAGACCCCCGTAGCGTGTTTAGGGTAGAGGCACGGCGGGGGTCTAAGCCTGCCCGTGCAGGAATTGATGTGAACGCACTAAAACTGGGGATTTAGACGCGGCAGTATTTTCTTTTGATGATGAAAATTTTTATATATACTCCACAATAAAATTAGAAAATACTTTCGTCCGGAAAAATATCATATATATAGAGCATGTAGTCATACATCGATAATGTACATATCCTGGCGGGCCACCTATCTTAACGTTAGGTGTACCAGACAGATTCTCCGGCGTAGGATTGGCACTATGGATATAGTTATTAAACGCATATATGAAGAGCCTTCCCCGGATGACGGATACCGGGTACTCGTTGATAGGCTTTGGCCGCGCGGAGTCTCAAAAGATAAGGCTCATCTTGATGAATGGGCGAAGGACTTAGCTCCTTCGACGGAGGCTCGCCGAGATTTTGGGCATAAACCAGAGAATTTTGAATCCTTCAAACAACGCTATCTGAACGAGCTTGACAGTAATTCAGAGGTGCACCCCGAGCTTGAGCGTATGGTTGCGGGTGCGCAGAAGCTCCAGTCCTCTCGCGTTACGCTTTTGTACGGCGCTAAGAGTCCTACCTGCAACCACGCAGTCATTCTGCGTGATTACCTCATAGACCGGCTGAAGAGCCTCTGAAATTTTGGCTGATACGCGCTGTACATAAGCTACTGTAGAAAGATGGTTGATGAACATTCAGCAATTGATACGGCACAGAGAATTGTGCATGTTTCTGCAGTGGTAATCCGCAATCACGCCGGGCACGTACTGACCGTGCGTAAAGCCGCCTCACATGGGTTTATGATGCCCGGAGGTAAACCCGATGCGGGGGAGAGCCCCTTGCATACGGCGGTGCGTGAGGTTACTGAAGAGCTGGGATTTGCGCCGGATCCTGCCCAGATGGTGTACCTTGGCAAGTTTGACGCCCCCGCCCTGAACGAAAGCGGATTCGTGGTACGTGCCGAAACTTTTGAGTATGTGCCGCATCCGCAAGAGGAAAAGATACTTGAGCAGCTGAGCCCGCATGCCGAAATTGCTGAATTACGTTGGGTAGACCCCGCAGCGGACTATGCCGATCAGGCACCTCTGAACACTGAGTGTATATTCCCGCTTATCTGCAGAATAAGTCCTGGCGAAACGCCATCGGTGCCTCTGTGAATCCGCTGAAAATATGCGCGATATGAGCGATAAGGCTTGCGCTCGGCTGCGCGGGGGCGGTAGGGTGCATAGGGATAAATCACCCGTAAAAATTTTACGTTGACGCACGCGTTCCACGCACCGTCGCGTGTATGAACGCATCCGATGAAAGAAGCAGAACATGAGAGATAGTTTTAACCTTGCCGTGTATTGCGGCGCTACTATGGGCAATGACCCCGATTTTGCCGCCTGCGCCCGTGAGTTGGGAACCCTATGCGCAAAACGTGGCGTGGGGGTAGTTTATGGAGGCGGCCGCACCGGTCTGATGGGAACCGTCGCGGGCGCGACCCTGGATGCGGGCGGCAAAGTCTACGGCGTGGTCACCCACCAGCTCGTGGAGTGGGAGGGCGTGTACCCCGGGCAGACAACCCTCGATATTGTCGATACCATGCATCAGCGTAAGATCGCCATGATTAATAAGGCCGACGCCTTCGTTGCGATGCCCGGTGGCCCCGGAACTTTGGAAGAATTTTTCGAGGTATTTAGCTGGCAATTCCTCAAGATTCACACGAAGCCTGTGGCGCTCCTGAATGTTAATGGGTACTGGGATAAGCTCGTTGAGGCGATGCAATATATGGCTAGCACTGAGCTTTTACGCCCTTCATACCTGGAACGTTTGATTGTTGTTGACACTCCCGAAGAGCTTATGAAGGTGCTTAGGAAATAGCCCGTTGAAGTTCTGGAGAACCTAGCCCTTTACATGCCCGTAGCCTGAGTGCTGCGGGCGTTTTTGCATCACCCGTCAGATGAGATGTTCGCGCACGAACTAGTTTTTACCGCGCGCCCTGCTCAGAAGCGAAGAAAGCGGCAGAATATGCACAATAATCCATACGGGCGTGAGCGTCATCATCAGCATATAGAGAACCCGAATCAGGGACTCCATGTGAGGGTCTTCTGAGAGCATGCCCAGATAGACCGTCAACCCCAGTACCACGCCGGTGGTGAGTGTCAAATAGAGTAATGCCCACAGCACTTCGGAACGGCTGGCGTGTCCGCGACCGAGCGTATAGAAACGGTAAAACCGCCCCACCGCCTGAAGGAACGAAGCACCTTCTAACGCCTGTGCGGGTTCACGAACAGCGGCTAGTGCCTCCTGCTCATCATCAACGCCGATTTCGCGCAGGGCATCGGGGGTATCCTGGAGAAGAAAAACGGGTTCTTCTTTGTGACGGTGTGTGCGTGCCATACCTCTAGGGTACCCGACGACGTGTAAAGGACAACGATGACAAAGACCCTTCTCATCACCTATTTCGGCCCGTTTCCCGGCGTGAGCGTGAACCCGAGCGGGGTAACAGCGCGGCAGGTGGCTGATGTACTTGCCGACGAATCTGCGGTACGGGTTGTAACCCGTGAGGTTCCGGTGAGCTATGCGGGTTCTTCAGAAGCTTTAGGGGAGATGCTGACCGATATTCGCCCGGATGCGGTGCTCAGCTTGGGTGTGGCAGTCGGACGGGATAAGGTGAGCTTTGAGAGGGTTGCTATCAACCTGGACTCCGCCGATATTGAGGATAATGACGGTGTGGTGCGTGTGGATGAGGCGATTACCTCGGATGGACGCGAAGCGTATTTTTCGACCCTGCCGGTGCGGGCAAGCTATGAGCGTTTGCGCGGTGTGGGGCTACCGGTTGAGATTTCGTACACCGCCGGAACTTATGTGTGCAACCACGTATTTTATGAGGTACACCGTATTCTGGAACGCCAGGGGCGGCGGATTCCTGCGGGGTTTGTGCATATTCCCGCCACGCAAGTCGATCATGAGCCCTCTGACGCACAGACAACGTTTACTGCACATGCCGATGCTGGGGGAGTAGAGGGCGAATCGGTGCCTACTCTGCCTGAGTCGGTGGTTGCGCGAATCGTGGCGGAGCTGGTGCGCGATACCCTCAAGGTTATGTAGGCTCATTCATGCCGTAGAACTGGGAAGACGAACGAAAGCGGCGGTTAAAACGCGGTGCCCCCGATCAGACATTCATCGGGGGCACCGCGCATATTAGCTTAAGACACTGCTACTTGCGGTGCTTAAGGTAGTGGTCGATCAGGGATGCGGTCGAAGAATCCTGGCGTTCCAGAACCTCGCGGTCGCCTTTGATAGCGGGCACCAGATCGAGCGCCAGCTTCTTGCCGAGTTCGACGCCCCACTGGTCGAAGGAATCGATACCCCACACGATACCCTGCACAAAGGTGATGTGCTCATAGAGGGCAATCAGCTCGCCCAGCACACGCGGGGTCAGGCGGGAGGCCATGATAGAGGTCGAAGGACGGTTGCCGCTGAAGATACGGGCGTTTACCACGTGCTCGGCGGTACCTTCGGCGCGTACCTCATCCTCGGTCTTGCCGAAAGCGAGCGCCTGAGTCTGTGCAAAGAAGTTTGCGAGGAAGAGTTCGTGCACATCCTGCTCGCCATCCTTGGTGGGGTGAGCCGGGTTGGCGAAGGCCAGGAAGTCCGCAGGGATAAGGCGGGTGCCCTGGTGGATAAGCTGGTAGAAAGCGTGCTGACCGTTGGTGCCGGGCTCGCCCCAGAAAACCTCGCCCGTGGAGTAGTCCACGAAGGAACCGTCGGCGCGCACGGATTTACCGTTGGACTCCATGGTAAGTTGCTGCAGATAGGCGGGAAAACGGTGCAGGTACTGGTCGTAGGGTAGAACCGCGTGGGTTTCGGCACCCAAGAAGTTCACGTACCATACGTTAAGCAAGCCCATGAGTACGGGCACGTTCTTTTCAAAGGGCGCAGTGCGGAAGTGCTCGTCCATGGCGTGGAAGCCCGCGAGGAATTCTTCGAATACCTTCGGGCCGAAGACGATGGCCAGCGAGGTACCGATCGCCGAGTCTACGGAGTAGCGACCGCCTACCCAGTCCCAGAAGCCGAAGGCATTTTCGGGGTCAATGCCGAAGGCAGCAACCTTATCGAGCGCGGTTGAAACGGCGATAAAGTGCTGAGCCACGGCTTCTTCTGCGGTTTTTCCCTGCAGGGCGTTCGCCTCGCCAAGCGCGGTGAGCAGCCAGTCGCGTGCCACACGAGCGTTGGTCAGGGTTTCTAGGGTGCCGAAGGTCTTCGAAGCAACGATGATCAGGGTAGTTTCGGGGTCAAGATCAGAAACTTTTTCGGCAACATCGGTCGGGTCGATATTTGAGATGAACCGTGCGGAAATCCCGGCATCGGCGTAAGGCTTAAGCGCCTCGTACACCATCACGGGACCAAGGTCAGAACCGCCAATACCAATATTCACCACGGTCTCGATGCGCTTGCCGCTCACGCCGGTCCACTCGCCCGAACGCACACGATCGGCAAAAGCGTAAATCTTGTTCAGAACGGCGTGAACATCGCTATCGACATCCTGCCCATCAACAACGAGGGCGGGGGAGTAACCCTTGGGGCGGCGCAGCGCGGTGTGCAGAACCGCGCGGTCCTCGGTCACGTTAATATGTTCGCCTGCGAACATAGCATCGCGGCGTTCGGCGAGGTTCACCTCTTTGGCGAGTTTGAGCAAAAGCTGCACGGTCTCTTCGGTAATGAGGTTCTTCGAGAGGTCTACGTGCAGGTCTGCGGCATCAAAACTAAATTTCTGGGCGCGGGAAGGATCCTGCTCGAACCAGGCTCGCAGATTCGGAGTGAGCGATGCTTTGTGCTGGGTTAGTGCTGACCACGCGCTGGTGGTCGTCGGGTTCGTAATAGTCATGGTTCTTATTTTCTCTCTTTCAACCCGGTGATGTCACCTTTATACAGGCGTTTACCTGAAGGTTTTGCGCGTTCTTGCGCTTTTGGTGACCACAACGTTTGGGTGCGGTGCATAATTCCCGCCAGGCATTATCCTATGAACGGCGCGCATTGGAGGGGAGATTTTACGAATCCTCAGGGTGCCCTCAAGGGTTAGCAAACCGTCCCCTAAATGTACACGAAAACGCGCGTACATTTGGGAGAATACCGGTGGTAGACTGGGGACGTCTTTATAGACCTGCCTCGGTGCATCCGGTAATGCGGGCACGAGCGATGCCGACTTTCGTATAGCGTGCGTGGAAGTTCTCGACGGCGCTGTGCATCATGAAAACTCACTCATTCACTCCAGGATATTGTTTATGCCTATAAACCCGCTGCGGGGAATTCGTGTACCCGCTGCAGAGCATCCCCCGCCGTATGAATCGTTCCTAGATTCTCGCGGATTCCGCCCCGAAATTCAGGGTTTGCGCGCCTTCGCCGTGCTTCTCGTGGTGCTTTACCACGTATGGATCGGCAAAGTCTCCGGCGGTGTGGATGTTTTTCTCTTCATCTCGGCTTTCTTGCTTTCGCTCTCGTTCATGCGGAAAATCAACGAGGGCAAAGCGCTGAACCTGCTGGCCTACTGGACTCATGTGTTCGCGCGCCTGTTGCCTGCTGCAGCCGTGATGATTGTGCTGACTCTTGCGGCTTCCTTAGCTATCTTGCCAGCGCTGTATTGGAACGCGCGCGCCGTTGATGCCCAAGCCTCGCTGTTTTACTACCAGAATTGGAACCTGGCGAACGGTGCGGTCAATTATTTTGCTCAGGGTATAAGCGATAAATCGCCCTTCCAGCATTTCTGGTCGCTCTCGATTCAGGGACAAATTTTCCTGCTCTGGCCGATACTTTTCGCGGTGGCTGCGTTTCTCGTGCATCGGGTACGCTTCAAGCCCGTACCCGCGGCGGTAACGGTATTCGGCACTGTATTCATGACCTCGTTTGCCTTCTCAATCTGGGAGACAAAGCAGATTTCCGCCTACGCATATTTTGATACCCGCCCCCGCCTGTGGGAGTTTGCGATTGGTACTCTGCTTGCGGTGATGACGCTGAAATGGAAGCCTCGCCATGTGAGAACCCGCGTGGTAATGGGATGGGCGGGAGCTCTGGGATTAGTAACCTGCGGCGCTGTTTTACCGGTTGAACGAACTTTCCCTGGCTACCTGGCGCTGTGGCCCGTGCTCTCCGGCGCGCTGGTGATGATCGCCGGGCGCACCGACCATAAATTCGCGATCGACCGTCTGCTAGTCTCCACGCCGTTGCAAAGCTTGGGCAATATTTCTTACGCCCTGTACCTGGTGCACTGGCCCCTGCTCGTGCTCTACAGTGCTGCGGTTAATAAACCTCGCGTGAATTTTCTGGAAGGCACGGTGATTATCGCCGTTTCAATCGGTTTGGCATGGGTTTTGAGCACCTATATCGAGAAGCCGCTGCGCAGCCGATCCGGCGTATTTCTTGATAAAACGGTCTCGAAACTGCGCGTGACCACGATTTTCACCCCCACTCTTTGGGTGAATCAGCTCGCCTATGTACTCGTGATTCTGCTGGTGATCGGAGCTCCTGTTCTGAGCGTTCGCGCCTGGGCACAGCAACGCGATATAACCGTGATCCAGAATACTGAAGAGCTAGTGAAAAATGATGAGGCAACATATCCAGGCGCCCGAGCAGTCGGCACGGACCAAATGTCGCGCGTATCAAAGCCTATTCCGCAGGATATCCCCATCTACGGCATGCTCGCTGACTGGGGAGAGGGATGCCCCGCACCCTTTACCCCCATGCATGAATCTCTGAATACGTCCTGCGCCGTCAAACAGAATGGGGACGATTCGGCACCCCTCACCATTGTTGTTGGCAGCTCGCACGCATTACAGATGACGGCTGCGTTCGAGCCTATTGCCCAGCGCACCGGCACCAATCAGATGAACCTTCTAGAGACAGGATGCCCTTACCCATTCGCAGCCCCCGAGGGCTATCTCAACGACCGCAAGAAACGCTGTATCGCGTTCTCACAGAAAGCCACGGAAGAAATTCTGCGCCTTAAGCCGACGACCGTAGTGATTATCGCAACCACGACCGACACAAGCGCTGATGCTGAGACCGCAGACCCCAACCTCGACGAAACCCTGCGCGTCTTCACTGACGCGGGCATCCAGGTGATTGGTCTGCGCGATAACCCGCGATTTGCTCAAGATATGTATGTGTGTGCGATTAGGGCTCAGGGGGATAAGAGCAGCTGTTCTGAACCCATTGAGCAGAAATACGGTGATAATCCCGCCGCACCAATTTTCGAGAAATATGCAGACCGTGGTGCCTACCTGATTGATTTGAAGGATATCTACTGCCCGGACGGTCTATGCCGCTCGGTCATCGGCAACGTATACGTGTACGCGGATACTAACCACCTCACCAAAGCCTTCGAACATACTCTCGCAGAGACAATATATGAGCGTGCCCTCGCCGCAGGGTGGAAGCCGGAAGGATACCCAGGTTCATAACCCCAGAGCACCAGGCACGTGAATAGACCGCGTGAGATACGCCCTCGCTTATGCCAGATGAGCGGGGGCGCATCACGTACGCAGATTTCGGGCAGATTTTAGGCATATCAGGCCGCATAGGCGGGGGAGTGAAGGCCGTATGCGGTAGAGTGGAAACCATGAGCGTGCAGCAGAATCTTTACCTGGTTATTTCTCGACGTGGAGAAACTCTCATGAACCGTGACGGAACCGTTCATTACCTGCCTGAAGCGCCACAAAACACCATCATCGAAACCAGCCTGGAACCTAAATTTAGAAAGCCTGCCGACCGGGAAGGCACCGATTACCACGCAGCCTACCTGGAGGATGAAGAACTGCTCGCGCTCGCAGAAGATCTCTCCCGAGCTAACACGGATGCGCCCATCACCGCATCGCAGAATGGGTTCTGGTTCTACCCCGTGCACGAAGACCCCGCCGGGCGCGCCCGCTACGCCGCCGCCCTTGCTAAACGCGACTACCTTCTTGAAATGGAGTATTCCGCGTATTCGGGAGATCCCGCGCTGATCGACGGGGAACGCCAGGTGCGGCGCACCGCATCCGGCGAGCTCGTATTCCCGCGCATCGAACCGGCGGTTATGGCGCTCGTCCTCAGCCGCGACGGCGAACGGGTGCTGTTGGCGAATAACCGGCTCTGGCACGAAAACCGCTTCGCCCTCATCGCCGGGTTCGTGGATCCCGGCGAGAACCTGGAACAGGCAGTAGCCCGCGAAGTCTATGAAGAAACCGGGCTGCAGGCTCTCAACCTTGACTACCGCATGAGCGATGTGTGGCCCTTCCCGCGCTCGCTCATGATCTGCTACCGGGTAACGGTCGATGACACTCAACCCGTGGAACATCTGGACGGAGAAATCCGGGCCGCACGCTGGTTCACCGCGCCCGAGTTGGCGCAGGCTATCACCGAATCTGAAGCTATACGCCAGAAACAAGGAGTGCCCAAACTGGAGCTTCCTGGCACGAACGCGGTCGCCCGCCGCATGCTGGACGATTGGCTGCACGAGAAAAATGCCGGGTGCTGAGTCGAAGCCGACTAAAACCTGCGCCCAAGACAAACTAGGGCAAGTGGTACACTGGATAGGTAAGCCCGAGGCAGAGGCGCGTTTTGGCGCGCCCGCACGAGAACGCTCGGGCATGCACGCACTGATATCCGCGTTGCGTATTTAAGCTTACGCATCTAACGCGGCGTGCCCCTAGTATTCCCTAGATTTAAGCGAGAAAAATTACGCATGTCTGAAAACACCGCTTCGCGCCCTGATTTGCGCAACGTGGCGATCGTGGCACACGTTGACCACGGCAAAACCACCATCGTGGATGCGATGCTCAAGCAGACCCACGCGTTCTCGGCGCACGCAGACGTCGAAGACCGCGTTATGGACTCCGGCGACCTTGAAAAGGAAAAAGGCATTACCATCCTCGCGAAGAACACCACCGTGTTCTACGATGGACCCTCCGCGAACGGTGAAACTATCACCATCAACGTGATCGATACCCCCGGACACGCCGACTTCGGCGGCGAAGTCGAACGCGGCCTTTCTATGGTCGATGGCGTGGTGCTGCTCGTGGACGCCTCTGAAGGCCCGCTGCCGCAGACCCGCTTCGTGCTGCGCAAGGCACTCGCCGCGAAGCTGCCCGTCATTTTGGTGGTGAACAAGGTGGACCGCCCGGATGCGCGCATCGACGAGGTCGTCAGCGAAACTATGGATTTGCTGCTCGGCTTGGCATCTGACCTGGCCGAGGAGGTACCCGACCTTGACCTCGACAGCGTGCTCGATGTGCCGGTCGTCTACGCCTCCGGCAAGGCTGGCGCCGCATCGCTGAACCAACCCGCCGACGGCGCTCTACCCGATAATGACGACTTGGAACCGCTGTTTAAGACCATTATCGAGCATGTGCCCGCCCCCACCTACAACCCTGATGAGGTGCTGCAGGCGCATGTGACCAACCTTGACTCTTCGCCGTTCCTGGGCCGTCTGGCGCTCGTGCGTATCTTCAACGGCACCCTCAAGAAGGGACAGACCGTAGCCTGGGCACGTCAAGATGGCGATATTAAGAACGTGCGTATCTCCGAGCTGCTGGCAACCAAAGCGCTCGAACGTGTTCCCGCCGAAGAAGCAGGTCCCGGCGAAATCGTGGCGGTCGCCGGTATCGAAGACATTACCATTGGTGAAACCCTGACCGACGCCGAAAACCCCAAGCCGCTGCCGCTTATTAAGGTGGACGACCCGGCGATCTCCATGACCATCGGTATTAACACCTCTCCGATGGCGGGCCGGGTCAAGGGTGCGAAGGTGACCGCACGCCAGGTCAAGGACCGTCTTGACCGCGAGCTTATCGGTAACGTCTCCATCAAGGTTCTGCCCACCCAGCGCCCGGATGCTTGGGAAGTTCAGGGCCGCGGCGAGCTTGCCCTCGCTATTTTGGTGGAGCAGATGCGCCGCGAGGGCTTCGAACTGACCGTGGGTAAACCGCAGGTAGTCACCAAAACCATCGACGGCAAACTGTACGAACCGATGGAACACATGATTATTGATGTGCCCGAAGAGCACCTGGGTGCCGTAACCCAGCTGATGGCGGCACGTAAGGGGCGCATGGAGAACATGTCGAACCACGGTACCGGCTGGGTGCGCATGGAATTTGCGGTACCCGCGCGCGGTCTGATTGGATTCCGCACCCAGTTCCTCACCGAAACCCGCGGCGCCGGTATCTCGTCGTCGTACTCGATCGACCCCGAACCCTGGGCTGGCGATATTGAGTACCGCACCAATGGCTCAATGATCGCCGACCGTGCCGGTGTGGTTACCCCTTACGCCATGATTAACCTGCAGGAGCGCGGCACCTTCTTCGTGGAACCGACCTCCGAAGTATACGAGGGCATGGTCGTGGGCATGAACTCTCGTGCGGACGATATGGAAGTGAATATCACCAAGGAAAAGAAGCTGACCAATATGCGTTCCTCCACCGCAGACAGCTTCGAGAATCTGACCCCGCCCAAGAAGCTCACGCTGGAAGAATGCCTTGAATTCGCCCGCGAAGACGAATGTGTGGAAGTCACTCCCGAAGCTATTCGCATCCGCAAGGTTATTCTGGATGCGAACGAGCGAGTGCGTGAATTCCGCCGTCGTGCCCGCGCCAACTAGGGTGCACAAGCATAGCTAACTGCCGGGAGCAGTACGGGCGTTTGTCGTCATGACAAGCAACGATGACCGTACCGCTCCCGGTTGTGGTTTAAGATATAGAAGAACTGTTCTTTGACAGAAGGTCACCTGACACTATGCCTGAAACTTCCGCGCCGCAGTACCCCGCCCAGGGGGAGCACCTGATGAAAAACGCGAAACGCGACCTACTGCCGAGCGGCTACACGCCCTCCGAGGCAGTGATGCTGTTCGTACACGCGCATCCAGACGACGAGACCACGGCAACAGGCGCAACGATGGCGTACTACGCCAAGAAGGGTGCCAAGGTACATTTGCTGACCCTCACCCGAGGCGAAATGGGAGAAGTCATTCCGCCGAAGCTGCAGCATCTTGAAGTGGGCAAACCCGGCAACAGCGACAACGGCGAGGCACTGGGGGAGTACCGCAGCGTTGAACTTAACAATGCGACGGCAAAGCTGGGTGTGCGCAAGCGTTTCTTCCTGGGCGAGGAACCCGCCACGGCGCCGGGCGCGCTCAACATCTACCGTGATTCCGGCATGGCGTGGGGCAAAGACGGTAAACCGGTGGCGAACCCGAAGGCGAGTGAAGATTCCTTGACCGCCCAGCCGATTGCCCCGCAGGCCGAGGCTATTGCTAATGCCATTCGCGATATTAAGCCCGATGTTCTGATCACCTATGACCTCGACGGGGGCTACGGGCACCCCGACCATGTGCGCACGCACCAGGCCGTGCTTGAAGCACTCAAAATCTTGGGCGATAGTAACGACCGCCCCATACTGACCTGGGGTATTGAAGGAGAATTCTCAGAACAGGATGCGCGCCAACAATGCGCTATCACCGGCTCAGTCGAGGCCAAACGTGAAGCGATGAAAGCCCACGGAACGCAGATCGTGGTCACCGGGGATACCACCTTTGAATTCTCAAACAAGGTAGAGCAGAAAATTTCGGCGGTTGAAACCTACCGCCTGCTCGACGGTAACGCACAGCGCAAAATTCCCGAAACCCCCACACAGGCAGGCATCGTATCGCTTCTGATAACGTGCATTCTTCTGGGAATCCTCGCAGGTATTGCGGGCTCAATCTACCACGCCTGGGTCATGTATACGGGCGAAACTCCGCTTCCTGTCGGGCTCGTGTTCGGCTTCGCCACCGTATTTTTTGCATCGCTGTGGGCTTCCCTCGCGCTACGTCGCGGCGGGGCAACGGTTATCACCGGTGCCTTCGCATTCCTGGTGATATATGCGCTTGCCTTTATGCGCCCGGATTCGCCCTTCGTACTGGTAAACCCGGACTACCCGCCGATTGGTTTATACGGCACACTATGGCTTTTGGGTACGCCCGTTATCTCTCTGCTTGCCTTTTTCGTCTTTACCCGTACCAAAGAAGGAAACGCCTTCTATAACACCCCGCGGCAGGTCCATTTGCGCCATAGCAGGGCCGAAGAGAAAGCGCGCCGAGCTCAAACGCTTAATAATTCTTCGCGCACTGCACCATAAGCTGTGATGAAGCTAAAGAATGACATAGAGGCGTCACGAAAAATGTTGTGATTAATATAACTTATTGGAATTTATATTTTAATTTATTGGCTCTGACTAGGGGAAATAATATTTACTCGCAGGAAAGCCTAGCCTAAAAAATGCCGACGAAGGGCTGCATTATGGCTGTCTGCTACGACACGAAAATCTGCTTAAATGCCCTGTGCAAGCTAGACTTATACACAGACTTCCACGAGGTCATAACCCTCGTGACGACGTGTGCCGGACGACGACCCTGCAGGATTACAGGGCAGGCACACGCTGCTAGGTTTAGAAAGGCACCCATGACTTACGTAATTGCACTGCCCTGCGTGGACGTGAAAGATCGCGCCTGCGTTGAGGAATGCCCCGTTGACTGCATCTACGAGGGTGACCGCACACTGTATATCCACCCCGATGAATGCGTGGACTGCGGAGCCTGCGAACCCGTCTGCCCCGTCGAGGCTATCTACTATGAAGATGACGTACCCGAAGAATGGTCCGAATACATTACCGCCAACGCCGAATTCTTCGACGACCTCGGCTCACCCGGCGGTGCCGCGAAGATGGGACCAACCGGTAAAGACGTACCCTTCATCGCTGCCCTACCACCGCAGGGGGAGTAGCTGGCGCATTCGGCGCACCCTCACGTTGAAAACTTAAGACAGGCTAAAGCCCCCGGATCTCGCACGCTGGGAACGGGGGCTTTGCCATACCCTCAGCACTCAAACGCGCGATACAATGACTACGCACGAAAGAACAGCCGGTATCTGCCGGTTTACAACGCCGCACAAGGAGAACCATGCGTGCCTACGGTCTAGATCTACCCGAATACCCCTGGGAAACCCTTATTCCCTACCGCAAACTTGCTGCCGAACATCCGGGTGGGACCATAGACCTCTCCATCGGCACCCCGGTCGATGACACCCCGCAGCTGATTCAGGATGCGCTCACCGTCGCATCCGACGCCCCCGGATACCCGACCACGCACGGAACTGTTGAACTGCGCCAGGCGATCGTAGACTGGTTTGCACGCCGCCGCGGGGTCACCGGGCTAAGCACCGACCAGGTGATGCCTACGGTTGGTTCCAAAGAACTTGTGGCGTGGCTTCCGTTTCTACTGGGACTAGGAACTGACCCCGGCACTCAAGAGCGCGATGTGGTGGTTTACCCGCGCGTGGCGTACCCAACCTACGATATGGGGGCTCGCTTCGCTGGCGCGCAGTCCGTGCCCGCAGATTCGCTTGATGAGCTGCCCGAAGATGTGCGCAGGCGTGTGCGACTGGTGTGGGTGAACTCGCCCGCCAACCCGAACGGCGTGGTGCGTGATGTTGCTGAGCTTCGCGAGATTGTGCGGCAGGCACGTGATATTGGTGCTGTGGTAGCCAGCGACGAATGCTATGCGGAACTCGGCTGGGGCGCGTGGGATGAAGCTCGCGGCGGTCAGCGGGTGCCCTCTATTCTTGATCCCCGCGTATGCGACGGCGACTTTACCGGGCTTTTCGCCGCATATTCGCTCTCAAAACAGTCGAACCTGGCGGGGTACCGTGCCGCGTTTATTGCGGGTGATGCGCAGCTTATGCCTAACCTTATCAACTCCCGCAAGCACGCCGGGATGATTGTTCCCGCCCCCGTGCAGCGTGCGCTGATTGCTGCCCTAGGAGATGAAGCCCATGTGGCGGCGCAGAAAAATAAGTACCGCGCGCGCCGGGAAGAGCTTCTCGCAGCTATTACCGCCGCAGGCGGGCGCGTCGAAAACTCTGAGGCTGGGCTGTACCTGTGGACCACTTTCGGTGAGGATACGTGGGCGTCTATCGAACGTTTGGCCAAGCTGGGAATCGTTGCGGGACCGGGGGTCTTCTACGGTGAAGACGGCGCCGGGTATGTGCGTATCGCGCTGACCGCATCCGATGAGGATATTGCGAAGGCATCCGAGCGTCTTACGGCGAGCGCGGGATAGGAAATGCCGTAAGAGAATAAATACCGCCTGAGAAACAAAGATGCCCGGAACCCCCAGTGCAGGAAGTTCCGGGCATCTTTTATACCGGATGCGCGCCTCCGATTATTTGCGTTTGCCGGGGAGCAAGAACATCTGGAGGGTGGGCGGATTCGGGTTATCGACCTCGCCGGGAACCAGATCCACCTTGCGAACCTTCGAGGAAGTACGTGAGGCGAGGAACGAGGACAGCCAGGTTGCCAGCGCCGTGAGCGCGAAGTTCACGATGACGAAGAGCGCCGCCGCCAACAGAAGGGTCTGCAGCACGTTGCCGTCACCCGAGCCGATGCGTCGTGCGGATGCCAGCAGCTCGGGGTAAGAAATAATGTACCCGAGCGCGGTGTCCTTGAGAATCACCACGAACTGGCTGAGCATCGAAGGCATCATGGCGTTGAAAGCCTGCGGCATAAGAATCGTGCGGAGGGTCTGACCGGGGGTCAGGCCGATCGCCAGGCCCGCCTCGCCCTGGCCGCGCGGCAGCTGTTTGACACCCGAACGCAGCAGCTCTGCAATCACGGATCCGTTATAGAAGGTCAAACCGATCACGACCGCAAGGAACGGCAACTGTGAGGGGTTAATCCAGCTGAACCGGCTGAGGAACAGCCAGAAGAAAATCATCATCATCAGCACCGGAACGGCACGGAAGAACTCAACCACAATGGTGCCGAACCAACGAAGCACGCGGTTCTGCGCCAGGCGTGCCATGCCGAAGATAACACCGAAAGCGATAGAGGTAATTACCGAAATACCCGCCGCCTGTAGGGTTGAAATCAGACCGGGCAGGTAGTAGGAACCCCAAGCTTTTGCGGTGAAGAGGTCGGTCCATTTTTCTGCCTCAAGCTGGCCCTTAGCGCCCATCACGCTCAGCACATAGACAGCGAACGCGATAAAAACCAGAATCGCCGCGATATTGAAGACACGGGTGCGAGCCTTCGCACGGGGGCCGGGGGCGTCGAAGAGGACAGTGGTGCTTGTGGTTACATCAGAATTAAAGAATTTCATCGCTTCACCGCCAATTTACGTGAGGACCAGGTGGTCAGGATGCCTAGAGGCACCACAATCGCCACGAATCCCAGTGCGAAGATCAGGAAGATCGCCAACACCATGTTCGCATCGAACTCAATCATGGACTTCATCATGCCTGAGGCTTCGGCAACGGATGCTACCGATGCGACCGTCGTGTTCTTCGCCAATGCAATGAGCGTATTACCCAGCGGAGTAATAGAGCCGCGCAACGCCTGCGGAAAAATAATCATGCGCGCAGTATCCATGAAGCCGAGGCCGATGGCACGAGCCGCCTCCGCCTGACCGGTGGGAACCGTGTTCACACCCGAACGGATTGCCTCACACACAAAAGATGCGTGATAGATCGACAGAACGATCACGGCATACACGAAGAAGTTCGTCTCAAAATCGGTCGAGAACGACAGCTGAAACTGTGTCCACACGCCCAGTAACGCTAGAGTCATCAGAATCGTCAGCGGGGTGTTGCGGAATAAGTGTACATAGATCGTACCCGCCCAGCGTAGCGAGGGGACCGGGCTGATACGCATCAGCGCTAGGATCGCACCGAGTACGAAAGATCCGATCGCGGCCCAGAACGTTAGCTGAATATTCACCCAGAACGCGCCCACCACATCGTATTTGGCGAAGAGAGCGCCGAGTTGGTCAAAGAATGACATCGTTTTCCTCTCTTCCGTGCCTAAGCGCAGGACGCCGAAGGCTTTGGCGGATTCTTTTCGGTGTTGTAGCTGTAGCCGGTGCCGTCCGTGTGCTTCTTCACCAGGTTCTCCCAGGTGCCGTCTTCTACCATCTCGTTAATAGCCTTATTGATGGCTTCACACTTATCGGTACCCTTAGGCAGGCCAACACCGTACTTCTCAGTGGTGAATGTTTTGCCAACCAGCTTGAGTTTGCCCTTATTCGCCTTGGTCGCGGCAAGACCCGCAAGAATAATATCGTCGGTCGTCACCGCATCTACCACGCCGCCGTTAAGTGCGACCACGCAGTCCGAGTAGCTATTCTGCTTCACCAGGTTCACGTTTTTGGCGTAGGTATCCTGAATTTTTTTGGCGCTTGTCGAACCGGTCACCGAGCATAGGTTCTTTCCGTTCAGGCTATCGGGCCCGGTAATGCTCGTTTCATCGGCGCGCACGAGCAAATCCTGCCCGGCAACGTAGTACGGACCGGCAAAATCAACACTCTTCTTACGGCTGTCGCTAATGGAATAGGTCGCCAGAATCATATCGACCTGACCGTTGGAAAGCATATTCTCACGGTTAGCACTGGGGGACTCTACGAACTCGATCTGATCTTCCGAATAGCCGAGCTTACCAGCAATGTAGCGCGCCACATCTACGTCAAAACCGGTGTAATCCTGACCGTCCTGGTAGCCTAAGCCGGGCTGATCGTACTTAATGCCGATGCGAATCTTAGGTTTAGAGTCCGAGGCGCTGGAGCACCCGGTCAGCGTGAAACCGAGAGCAAGCGCAGCTGCGGTACTCGCGGCGAAAAACTTGGTGGCGGCGCGGTTAAAGAATGATTTTTTCATGGCACACCCCCTAGTGGTCGATGATCTTGGAGAGGAAATCGCGGGCGCGCTCGCTCTTGGGTTTGGTGAAGAATTCATCCGGAGTGGCTTCTTCAACAATCTCGCCGTCCGCCAAGAAGACGATGCGGTCGGCGGCCTTACGGGCGAATCCCATCTCGTGGGTTACGACGATCATGGTCATGCCGTCGCGGGCGAGGGAGACCATGGTATCGAGCACTTCGTTCACCATCTCGGGGTCGAGCGCACTGGTGGGCTCGTCAAAAAGCATGACCTTGGGCTTCATCGCGAGAGCGCGGGCGATAGCGACGCGCTGCTGCTGACCGCCCGAAAGCTGGGCTGGCATTTTTTCTGCTTGGGAATCTACCCCGACCTTGGCGAGAAGTTCCATAGCTTCGGCTTCGGCCTGCTCTTTGGAGAGCTTGCGGATGCGGCGTGGGCCTAGCGTCACGTTGTCAAGGATGGTTTTGTGGGCAAAGAGGTTGAAGGACTGGAAGACCATACCTACTTCTGCGCGCAGCTTGGCGAGCTCGCGGCCTTCTTTGGGCAGTTCTTTTCCGTCGATATGTATAGAGCCTGAGGAAGTAGTTTCGAGGCGGTTGATGGTTCGGCAGAGGGTTGATTTGCCGGAACCGGAAGGGCCCAGAAGGATAATAACTTCGCCTTTATTGACCGCTAAATTGATGTTCTTGAGCACGTGGTTGGTGCCGTAATATTTATTGACCTCGTTGAGCTCTACGAGTGGTTTTTCTGCGGGTGCAGATGCCTGTGTCACGGTGATAACCCTTTCATGTGAGATGCATCTATGACGTGGGTTTCATAAAACGAATGAGATTCTAGCTTACGTCAGGTTTGTAACGGGTATGTAACAGCTGCCGGGTTTTCTGTAAAAATTATTGAAAAATTTATCTTCTGTGCATAGTTATAGTTTTGGTGACTCGAAATAGAGGCCATATAAAAGCAATAAATACCATGTAAATATATGAAACTCACGCAATACTTTATGTTGTTTTTATTGTACTTCAGGTGTACTTACGTAGAGTTAAAAATATAAAAGTCGGGTGTCTTATGCATAAGTTTGCATAAGGCACCCGGCTTAGGAACCTCTCAGTGAGACAATTGGCTAGGCGTCGTAACCATTCGGGTTATTTTTCTGCCAGTTCCAGTGATCGCGCACCATAGTGTCAATATCTCGGGATGCGCTCCACCCCAGATCAGCCAGTGCCGAGGAAGGATCGGCATAGGAAACAGCAACATCACCGGGGCGGCGCGCCACGATCTTATAGGGCAACTCTTTACCGCAGGCTTTCTCGAAGGCATGCAGCACCTCAAGCACCGAGTAGCCGTTCCCGGTACCCAGGTTCCAGGTGTGCAGACCGCCGTGCTCGCTAATGTAATCCAGCGCCTTAAGGTGACCATCGGCAAGATCGACGACGTGAATGTAATCGCGCACACCGGTGCCGTCGACGGTGGGGTAGTCGTTACCGAACACGTTCAGATGCTCGCGACGGCCAACCGCAACCTGAGCGATAAATGGCACCAAGTTGTTGGGAATACCCGAAGGATCCTCACCGATACGCCCGGATTCATGCGCACCCACGGGGTTGAAGTAGCGCAGCAGAGCAATATTCCAGCGGTCATCGGAAGCCGCCAAGTCTACGAGCATGTCTTCGATATGTTCCTTGGTGCGGCCGTAGCAGGACTGTGCATCCATATTCAGCTTCTCGATGAGCGGCATGGATTCGGGCTCACCGTACACGGTTGCGGACGATGAGAATACGATAGAACGACAGTCTGCGGCATCCATAGCGTAGAGCAGGTTCAGGGTACCGGCGACATTCGTCTGGTAGTACCACAGCGGCTTCTCTGCTGATTCACCCACTGCCTTCAACCCCGCGAAGTGGATAACCGCATCCGGGCGGATCTCGAGGAAGAGTTTCTTCATGCTCTCAAAATCCAGCAGATCAACCTTATGGAACTCGGGCGCGCGACCGGCGAGCTCGGCAACACGCTGCAGGGAAGTTTCGGAGGAATTCGACAGGTTATCCATGACGACAACCTCGTGCCCTGCATTGAGGAGTTCAAGAACGGTGTGCGAACCAATGTAACCGGCGCCACCGGTGACGAGAACCTTCATCATTGTCCTTTCGCGGAAGGCGCGAGGCTTTGCCCGTGCTTCCTCATGGTGTTTGGGTGAGTGCTCACCCCGTGATAACGTCGCTTAATATAGTAGCCCGCCCACGATGCGCATGCCGGATTTTCCGTGGCCTGTGAGGCTGTGTTGTGTATGTCTTACCGGTATGCTGACCTGGAGGTTTTTCGCGTATTTCACGTTTGAAAACCATCTGTATCACTTAGCCCCTGATCGGCGTGACTTTTGTGAATACTTTTTATGCCGAAAAGCCGCCCACCGGTCGAACATATGAGACCAATAGGCGACTTTTCGTGTGAAAAATTTAGGGGAGCGGCATTAGTTCAGGTGCAGCGCATCGTTGAGTTCCACGGTGTTCTTGGCACGCGGCAGAACCTCGATTGCACCCGAGACCGAATTGCGGCGGAACAGCAGGTTTGAGACCCCCGAAAGCTCGGCGGCCTTGACCACGCGCGGTTCCTTGCCCGGAATGAGCACGCTCACGCGCGATCCGGCGGTCACATACAGACCGGCTTCCACCACGCAGTCGTCGCCGAGCGCGATGCCGATACCCGACTCCGCACCCAGCAGGGAACGTTCACCAATCGAGACGCGCTGCGTGCCGCCGCCAGAGAGCGTCCCCATGGTAGAGGCGCCGCCGCCCACATCGGAACCGTCGCCCACAACAACGCCCTGGGAAATGCGCCCCTCAACCATCGACGTACCCAAGGTGCCCGCATTGAAATTCACGAAACCCTCGTGCATGACCGTGGTACCGGGGCTCAGATGCGCACCCAGACGCAGGCGGTCGCCGTCGCCCACACGCACCCCGGCGGGAACCACATAATCCACCAGGCGCGGGAACTTATCGATATGGCTCACACTCAGGTGCCCGAGCTTACGAAGCCCCAGCGCAAGTTTCTGAAACTCGCTGGCGAGCACCGGTCCGTGATTCGTCCACGCCACGTTTGCCAGCTTGCCGAACAGTCCGTCCAGGTTGATGCTGTTCGGGCGTACCAGCGTATGCGAAAGTAAGTGCAGGCGCAGGTAAGCATCGACCGCGTCCTCGGGGGCCTCATCCAGGTTGATGGAGGCAGTGCGCACCTCAGTGCGGGCGTTACGTTCGGGGTGGTCGGCGACGAGCGCATCCAGCTCATCGGCGAGAGAAAGGTCGGGGGTCTGGGTTAGCGTGGGGGCGGGGAACCAAGCGTCGAGTACGGTCCCAGCCTCGTTCCCGGCAGCCACGACATTCACCAGTGCGACGCCGGAAGCATAACGGGATTCGGAAGATAGGTTTTCAGACATGCCCACCATTATAGATGCGCTATCGGGCACCGTACAGGGAAAACGCGCGGCCTCCCACGGGTTGAAATGCTAGGGTTGAACACGAAGACTGTTGCGCAACCACGGAAGACCCCTTGATGACCACTTCGCTTGATCTGAACGTTTCGATGCCCGAACTCACCCGCACGCTCCTTGATATTTATTCGGTCTCCGGGGAAGAAAAAACTATTGCAGACGCCGTCTATGAGGCTCTCAGTGCATATCCGCATCTGCATCTCACCCGCGATGGTGACGCTATGATAGCCCGTACCGAATTTGGCCCCCGCAACGGTGAGGAACGTACGCGCATTCTGCTGGCTGGTCACCTGGATACCGTACCTCTGCCCACGGTTGCGGGATCGCTCGGAACCGTACCCGCAAGCATCGTTGAAGATAACGGGGACTGGATTCTCTACGGGCGCGGTGCCACCGATATGAAGGGCGGCGTCGCGGTGCAGCTCAAATTGGCGGCAGAACTGGGCGAGCACGATACCGACTACAACCTCACCTATGTGTTTTACGACCATGAGGAAGTCGCCAGCGAACTTTCCGGCATGGCGCGGCTCATTCGCAACCACGGTGAGCTTCTGACTGACGCTGATTTTGGTGTTCTCTTGGAACCCACCGACGGCACTATTGAGGGCGGATGCAACGGTACGATGCGCTTCTACCTGCGCACCGCCGGGCTCGCAGCGCACTCCGGGCGTGCCTGGAAGGGTGAAAACGCGATCCACAAGCTCGCTGGGGCGCTGCGCGTTCTGGAAGAATACGAACCGCAAACCTACGAGGTTGAAGGGCTTGCGTACCGTGAAGGACTCAACGCCGTGCAGGTTTCCGGGGGAGTCGCCGGGAACGTTATTCCCGATGCTGCCGCCCTGCACATTAACTACCGGTTTGCCCCGAATAAGACCCTGGATGAGGCAAAAGCACACGTCACTGAGCTTTTCGACGGCTATGAACTCGACTTCGTAGACCTTTCTCCAGCGGCGCGGCCCGGATTAGATACCCCGCTGGCGGCATCACTAATCGCGGCTGTCGGGCAGGAACCCAAACCCAAATACGGGTGGACAGACGTGGCGCGGCTCAGCGAGATCGGTATTCCCGCGGTGAATTTTGGTCCTGGCGATGCGCTCCTCGCTCACACCGACAACGAGCACGTGAGCTTCAGCGCGCTTACCCGCTGCTACACCGATCTGCTTTTTTGGCTGCATACCGAAGTCGACGAAGACTAGCCGATAAACCCCACACCGATACAAATACGCACTTTAATATCTCTGCCAGCCGGGCAGGTAGGCTAGACTGAACAGATAGAGTAAATCTATGAGCCGCGATGCACCGCTTACCCGCTGGATGCGTTATTGTACGCAGGCAACGGCGGTCAGCAGCTACTTTGGGTACGCCTTAAGAAACGTCGTGTTTCCTAGGGCAGGCGTATCTGAGGGCTCATAGGACCAGTGAACCGAACATGAACCGAAAAGGTATCCCATGAACATCCTGATCACGCTTCTGGCGGTGGTGGTTCTGATCCTCACCCTGCTGGGAACTTTTGGTCTCACCAGCCAGCGACTATACCCCGGCAAGAAGTTAGCGGCCTATATCGCTCGGGATGGACTAGACGTGTTTGCGGGTAAAACGGCACCTCGGGAGTCCGTAAGCGACGAAAGCACCTTGACCTCATCACCGGTTCTACCTCAACATTCCCGATGAACAATCCCTCTGATAAAACTCCCCAGCAGCACACCACCGTGCCCTCTATTCCCTGGAGCTCAGCGAACAAACCGGCGACGCAGGTTAAACCTGCCAGCGCATCCAGCCGAGATGAGGATAAAAACCCCTCAAAAACCTCTACCCTCAATGCCGATATCACATGGTTGTATATAGCATCGGGGGAGCGTTTGCGCCGTATGGGCGAGGCCTTTCTAAGACTTCCCGCTTGGCTGCAAGTCATGCTCGTTTACGCTTTCAGCCGCGTCTGGGGATTTATTATTTTTTCTGTGGTTGGCAACCAACAGCTGCTCGGTCCCTGGGGCCAGCATCTGGGGTACCTTCCCTTCATTAGCACCTGGGATTCCAGCTGGTACGGGCAGATTGCGCAATCCGGGTACCCGAGTAAGCTGCCCTATGATTCCGCTGGAGCGGTGGCGCAAAATCCCTGGGCCTTTTACCCGCTATTCCCCCTGATCGCTGGCGGTATTAACCGGATCACAGGGATCGGTTACTATCCGGTAGCGGCTACAGTGGCGCTCTTGGCTGGGTTCGCTGCCGCATGGGTTATCTACCTGCTCTTCACCACGAGCCTCAATATTGTGGGTTACCGAGACCAATCGCATGGCGAAAAGGTATCTGAGGCAGCGTCGAGCACCGAAGACCAGAAGGATGTAAAAACCTCACGGCACAATCTGGCGCTCTGGGCGGTTGCGGCGGTAGCATTTCTGCCGGTTGCCCCGGTGCTGCAAGTGCCCTATGCCGAATCCTTAAACCTCGTATTTCTCGTTTGGGTTCTACTGCTGATGATGCGCAAGCAGTATCTGCTCATGATGCCCGTCGCGCTCCTGGCATGCCTGTCCCGCCCGGTTGGAGTACCCTTGGGTGCCACCGCCGGGCTATGGTGGTTCACCTGCCTGATTACAGAGGCTAAGGCACAGCAGCAGCGCCGTCAGCGTGGCGAAGACCAAGAAGGATTCGAGAGCGTTTTCTTACGCAGCCTGCCGCAGCTTGGCAGTGCCCTTTTCATCTGCTTCTGCGCGCTCATTTGGCCAATCTACGCCTGGCAAATAACCGGTCGTATTGATGCTTACACCGCCACCGAAACCGCCTGGCGCCAGGGCGATCTTGCACCCGTGGCACCCTGGATTTCTCAGGGTATAGCATACTTCGGGTACTTCACGATCCTCCTGTTCCCGCTCCTGATCGTGGGGTATGCAGCCTTTCTGGCAAGTCCGCTCGTGAAACGGGTTCTCGCAAGTCCCATCATCCTCTGGTGCGCATGCTATGGCGCCTATCTACTGATTTTCCTCAACCCACAGTCTTCAACTTTCCGGCTGCTTCTGCCCCTCTTTCCACTCATGCTTCCCATCGTGGCGATATCCTCTTCGCGCGCTTACCGGTGGCTGCTGATTGGTTCCGGGGCCCTTCTGCAGCTTGTCTGGGTGGGCTGGCTGTGGCATTGGAAGCAACTACCGGGCGGCGGGGACTACCCGCCCTAAACCGAACGCTATACCCAGGCGCATCCCGGCGAGAGCTTACGGCGGGATGCGCATCACATATAGACGATAAAACCGTGCGGCTCAGTGCGAAACACCTCATAAAAGCCTTCGTGGCAATTCCCGTCGCACTCAAGATGCTGGTACTCTATATCTTGTGTTTGGTATTAGTGGCACTGAGTTCGTCGTCTTAGCCGTTCTCACGTTCTTCGTGATCGGCCCCGAACGCATGCCCGAATACGTGCGCCAAATCAAGGAACTCATCAAAACAGTTCGTCGAATGGCCTTCGACGCCCGAGACGAGTTTAAAGATACGCTGGGGGATGCAACACTCAACGAAATCAACTGGCGTCAGTATGATCCCCGTCAGTATGACCCCCGCGTTATTGTGCGCGAAGCCTTCGCGGAAGACGATGCAGAACGGGCACGTGAAGCTAAAGAACGCTCCGAAGCGAACAAGCCCGCCGCATCAAATCTAAACCGGCTGCCGCGCGGTGCCTACGCTCCCTACGATACGGAAGCGACCTAAACAAGGCTTAGATTCTATGGAAGATCCCCTAGCCCTACGGCAGGGGATTTACTATGTGCGAGGCTCTAGCGACAGTCACATAGATAAAGCCTTGAGAATCATAAAACTTCAGCAAAAACATCACCTAACTTCCGAGATACCGCACCGCCCAGGAGAATACGCTGATGAGCGAAAGCCTTGATAGCCCCACGTATGGTGAGGCGGAAAAACCACGGGACCCCATTTCACCGCTAAACCCGCGCAGGGCAGAACGTTTTAATCCCACTCGTTTTACCTTACATACCGGCGGCCTCTCCTTTTTCGACTCCCTCGGTACTTCCACGACTGCTGCTCTGCGCCGGGTGGCGCATCGTTTTGCTGCGTTACCAGCCTGGACTCAGGTGCTGAGTATTTGGGCACCCAGCCGCCTATGGGGTTTTATCGTTTTCTGGGTCGTCGGTATGCAGCAGGTTGCCGGTCAGCAGAAAATAGGCGACGGCCATGTGCCCACCCTTCTTGAATATTTGGGGTGGTGGGATGCCGAATGGTATGAACGGATTTACAAGAACGGATACCCCGTCCAACTACCCATATACGATAACGGAGTTGTTGGGCATAATACGTGGGCTTTCTTTCCGGCCCAACCTACTATTGCAGGGTTCATAGCCGATACCACAGGTATTCCTTTTGCCCTCAGCACCGTGATGCTCAGCGTAGTGGTGAGCTTTGCCCTCGCATGGGTCATCTATCTGCTCTTCGTGGGATGTCTCAACTGGCGTGAGCACGGAGTATTCGAGATTCGTGCGAGCCAGGAATCACCGCATCGTTCCCTGGCACTATGGTCGGTTGCCGCCTATGGTTTTTGCGGGCCAGCGGTTATTTTTGGAACCGGGTATGCGGAGTCTCTGACCATTTTCGCGATCGCCCTGTTTATCCTACTTTTGGCATACGACCGGTACCTTTGGGCTATACCGGTGGCCTTCCTCGCCACACAGTCCCGACCCGTCGGCGTGCCCCTCGGCGCGCTCGCGGGTATATGGTGGCTGTATTGTGTGACCTCTGAATACTGTGTTCGCCGCGCGGCTGGTGGGTCTTCGCCCCTCAGCACTGGGCAAGCCTTGATGGGCGCGTTTGCGGCACGATCCCTGCACCTTATCAGCGCCTTGATCGTGTGTTTCTTCGCCCTGGGACACGCACTTCACGCGGCAATTGCGACTGGGCGAATAGACGCTTATCTTGCCACTGAAATAGGCTGGAGCGGGCGTACCGTCGATGATGGGCAGCACTATGTGGTGCAATGGGTTACCAACCTGAATACCTATTTGCCACAGTGGAACATGTGGGCTGTTGCCCTGCTGGTTGCCGTAGGCTTCTTCGCCTATTTCTGCTGGATTTTTTCACGTAGCACCCGCTCTCTGCTGCATCCCGTCATGCTGATCTGGTGTGCTGCCTATATGGTTTATCTGGGGGTCTTCTGGCTTCCGCAGACCTCAACATTCCGTATTCTGCTGCCTCTTTTCCCACTTGCGCTCGTGCTCATGAACTATGGAAAAGACTCCAGGGCGTACCGCTGGCTTTTGGTGTTCTTCGGGCTTGTTTTACAGCTGATATGGGTAGGTTGGCTGTGGCATAGTCATGGTCCGGGGGACTTGAATATACCCTAATGCTTTTGCCCTTTGAGTGTTTGGGTGGGTGGTCCCCGGTATGCTCTTGTCCTAAACCCTGAGGCGTTTGGTTGCGCATAAGTATGCTGGGCATCGAGAATACGAATCTCAATGCCCAGCATACTTATATTCTTGTGAGCTCTTCTGCGAGCTATCCGAGAAACTCTATACGATTAGCGACAGCGGCTTGCCCGCCAGGGAATCCTTGCGGTGCAAGAGCTGTGCAGCAATATTCTTAATTTCTACAGAAGTTGCTGACTCCGGGTAGCCCCACACCACGGGCATGCCCTCATCACCGCCGGTACGCAGGGCAACATCAAGAGGAACCGAACCGAGCAGCGGCACCGAATAGTCCAGCGCCTCGGTCAGACGTTTCGCCAGATGTTCGCCGCCGCCTGAACCGAACATCTCTAACACAGTGCCGTCGGGTAGAGTCATCGCCGCCATATTCTCGATCACGCCCACCACCTTTTGCTGTGTCTGCAGGCTGAGGGTACCGGCACGTTCGGCGACATCCACCGCCGCATGCTGCGGGGTGGAGACCAGAACCAACTCGGCGTTGGGAAGCAGCTGTGCCATTGAGATCGCAATATCGCCCGTACCCGGGGGAAGATCAAGCAGCAGAACATCGAGCGCGCCAAAGTGAACGTCAAGAATGAACTGTTCAAGCGCCCGGTGCAGCATCGGTCCGCGCCAGGCGACGGGCTGATTATCCTTGAGAAACATGCCAATCGAAATAACTTTCACAAAACCGCCGGATGCGCCAGCCGCCGACTCGTGCCCGCCCGTATCGTCTTTACCCCGTACCGAGGCGGGAACGTCTACGGTCGGGGGAATAATGAGGTCATCCAGTCGGGTGGGGGCTTCCGTAATGCCCATGAGCCCCGGGATTGAGAAGCCGTGCACATCCGCGTCGATAATGCCGACGGCAAGACCCCGCGAAGCAAACGCCGCCGCGAGATTTGCGGTCATGGAGGATTTCCCCACGCCTCCCTTACCGGAAACCACCCCGAAGATGCGGGTGAGCGATCCGGGCGCGGTAAAGGGATTGGTGCGTTCGGGCTTGAGCCGGGTTTTGAGGGCGCCGCGCTGTTCGGAGTTCATGGCACCAAGCTCAAGCTGCACGCGGTCGATACCGGTGACGGTGGCAGCCGCCTCGCGCACTTGGGCGTCAATTGTGTTCTTGAGCGGGCATCCCTCAATGGTCAGCAGAACTTTCACCTGGGCATAGTGCCGCTGCGGGTTGTCTTCTTCGGCGAGAACCCGGGCATATTCCACCATGCCAAGTTCGGTGATAGGACGGCGCAGCTCGGGGTCTTCCACGCGCGCGAGCGCCGCCCAGAGCGCATCCTCCAGGGGATTGTCGGGTGCCGGTTCGTTCTTGCGGGAACTATCGTGCGGTGTGGCGTTAGGGCTACTCATGGTATCTCCTCAGCGCGTTCATATGAGGGTATATATCGTCGCGGTAACGATGCCGCACCGGGCGATAAAAACACCGCCGCTTAGATGATTGGCTGCGGTGCTACTATCATGCGCGTTTGCGCATTATTTGTCTAGGCTGGTGTTCTGCGAGCTTAAGAGCTTAACCGGGTTGCAGAACACGCTTTAGGATGTGGGTCATTCGCCTTTATGCGCCGTTGATGCCTTGGCGTTGGGAGAGTCTTCAATAGCGGTGGCGTGCTTCTCAGATTCGGGGTCAGCCTCGGTTTTTTCTTCCCCGTCCAAGTCTTCAAGTTCTTCGATATCGTCGCCAATATCCTGCAGCTGTTCGGCTTGGCGTTCCTGCTCTTCTTGAATAGATTTCAGCTCTTCCAAAATATCCCGAAGCTCGCTGCGTACGAAGTCGCGGGTGGCAACCTCGCGCAGGGCGATGCGCAGCGAAGCGATCTCGCGCGTCAAATACTGTGTCTCCTCAAGGTTTTGCTGATCGCGTTTGCGGTCCTCGGAGGCAACCACGCGTTCGCGGTCATCCTGCCGGTTCTGCGCCAACAGCAGCAGGGGAGCGGCGTAGGATGCCTGCAATGAGAGCATCAGAGTGAGCAGGGTGAAGTTGAGGCTTCGCGGGTCGAACTGCAGCTCTTCGGGGGCGAGCGTATTCCAGCCCAGCCACACTCCACAGAAGACGGTCATCCACAGCAAAAATTGAGGTGTACCCATGTACCGGGCGAACGCCTCAGTCATACGTCCGAAAGCGTCCGGGTTCGGGTTGTACGCAAAAAGCTTGTTCTTGCGCTCTGCCGGGGTGCTCAGTTGAGACTCAGCGCGGTTACCGCTCCTGCTGGTTTCCCGGGTGTCGCGGCTGCGTTCGGCGTATTTCTTTTCGAGACGGTCTTTGAGGATGCGCGCTTTATCGATCCTCGGATTTTCCTCGTGCTTCAGGTTTTCGTTGCGGCGGTTCTGATCAGACAAAGCGTCGCCCTACCTTTCGTACGGGGGTTCCGTCGTCGAATGTGCGCCAGTCTTCGGGCAGGAGCGCATCGAGTACGTCGTCAATCGTGACCGCACCGACCAAGCGGTGAGATTCGTTCACGATGGGGATAATGGTCAAGTCGTAGGCGGCGAGTACGCGCGCTAATTCCGCAAGACTTGCCTGGTCAGAGACCGGCTCGGTGTCTGTGTCTAGAATGTGGCCGATCGATTCGCTCGGCGGCACCCGTAAAAGCTGCTGCATGTGCACCAGCCCCAAATATTTGCCGGTCGGCGTTTCGAGGGGCGGTCGGGCCACCAAAACCGCGGCAGCCATCGCGGGTGAGATTTCTTCGGCGCGAATATGCGCCAGCGCCTCGGCAACCGTGGCTTCGGGGGAGAGGATAATCGGTACCGGGTTCATGAGTGAACCGGCGGTGCCCTCGTCATATTCGAGCAGGCGGCGCACATCGTCTGCCTCATCCGGTTCCATGAGTTCCAGCAGCTTTTCACGCTGCACGTCGTCGAGCTCAATCAGCAGGTCGGCGGCGTCGTCCGGTTCCATCTCTTCAAGAACCTGCGCGGCGCGTTCGTCTGCTAGGTAGGAAAGAATTTGTACCTGGTCCTCTTCGGGCAGCTCTTGAAGCACGTCCGCCAGGCGCTCATCCTGCAGCTCCGCTGCGATTTCGACCATGCGTTTATCGTTCATCTCATGGATCGCATCGGCAAGGTCGGCAGGTTTAGAATTTTCGTGGTTCGCCACGAAAGCGGTCGCGGCCTGCGGCTCCAGCTCGGTGGAGAGCATCGCCTGATCCCAGTCCACCACCAGGGTTTCTTTGGAGCGGCGGCGCCACCCGCTGGAACTACTCACACGGGATACGAAGAGTTCGGTCACACCCCAATCTCCGTTGCGGCGCTGTTCAATGGCGACGTCTTCGATCACGGCATCCCCGCTGCCGTCGAGCAGGCGCACACGACGGTCGAAAAGTTCGCCTACCACCAGAGTCTCGGAGTTGCGCTGTTCAAAGCGGCGCAGATTCACGAGCCCGGTTGAAATAATCTGGGAGGCGTCGATGCTGCGCACACGAGTCATTGGCATGAAGACACGCTTTTTGCCGAGCACCTCAATAATGATGCCTACAACCACAGGCTCGCTGCCTTTGCGCAGGTGAGCACCAGCCGCCAACGCCGCGCCAAAACCGCGCTTGAGTACGACCACATCACGCAGGCGACCGAGGCGGTCACCGAAGGGGTCGAAGACATCAAGACCGAGCAGGCGGGCGATATAAATTTTGCTTGGGGCGCTGAATTTAGTATTGCTCACTCTATCTAGGGTACGCTGTGAACCCCGAATACGCACTTCACCAGTGCTTAGGCACGCTACGAGTCATGACCGGTGCGGGTCTGCAGGCCCTAACCGATGTGTAAAATTTTTCTATGCGTAGGGAACTAAGCCCATCGCAAATATCCCGCCCCCTGCGGGTTCTCTGCCGGTAAAATATAGGGCATGACTCAGATGCCTCCCAATATGCCCCCGTCTTCTTATTTAGCGTCTCGCCTGGCGCAGGCCAACGGACAGCTTATGCCTCAGGGCGAACCCGTGGCAGCCTTCAGCCGCCGTGAAGAAGCCTTCGCTGCTTTTGATGTGCTTGCCGCCGCGAACTACCCCGTCACAGCGCTCTACCTGGTGAACGAAGGACTCAAACAGGTCGAATACCCCACCCAGCAGGGGTACGGCCGTCCGCTTCTGGTCGCTCTTATCCAGGGTATTCTTGCGGGCCTGTTCTACTCAGCGTTGGTTTCCACCGCGGGCACGAACTTCTGGGCTGCCGCCTCGTCAGCCGTGCCGATCGCTGTTGCGGTCTTCGTGGTTTGGAAAATTTTTGAGCTTCGCCGCGGCGGTTCCGGTCGCTATCCGATGCGCGGTGAGGCAGTCCCGGAACGCACCATAGTCTACGCCCTGAGTGATTATTCTTCGGAGGCGCGGCGCATCCTCTCGGCAAACCCGCTGTTCCAGAAGGCGGTAGCTTCGGCATCCTCGGGAACACCGAGTGCAGGTACCGGGTTGCCCCATGCCGCCAGCCCCTATGTCTCTTATACACCAACGTCTGCCGGTGAATCTTCGCAGGCTCCGAGCACCCCGTCGACTGTGACGGATCAGCAAGGCGGCTACCCCGAAAACCGCGATAGCGCTGCCAAGAACCCGAATCCCGAGCAAGCGGATGCGGACGGACAACAGAGCAGTGCGGCACAGGAGCTTCCGTGGCAAAGCCCAGCCGGTGGGGATTCCCAGGCGTCACAAACCGCTGCATCACAGACTGCCATGCAGCAAACCCAGCCCGACGACTCTTCTGAGCAGTCTTCGCCCGCCGCCGACACCCGCGAACGCAAGCCTCAGGCACCAGCAGCACAGCGGTTCGGTCTGCGCATTGACGACCCTGAAGAATATGCCAAAACTATCCGGCAGGCCCCAACTCGTGAGACTCCTAAGCCCAAGGGAGTCAAGGAAGACTAGTTTCCAACGCCACAGAGGCATCTGACACAACAAAAAGTCCCCGCAGCCAAGACAGTACTGGCTGCGGGGACTTTCGTCTGCGAAACTAAGAGACTACTGGGCGAGCTTCGCCATCCACGCCTCAATCTCTTCAACCGTGCGGGGCAGCGCCGCCGAGAGGTTCACATTGCCGTCCTCGGTGCACAGCACGTCATCTTCCAAGCGAATACCGATGCCGCGGTACTCCTTGGGAACAGACAAATCCTCATCCTTGAAGTACAGCGCGGGTTCAATCGTGAAGACCATGCCCGGCTCCAAAGTTGCGCCGGTGTACAGCTCCGCCTTCGCCTGCGCGCAGTCGTGCACATCCAAACCCAAATGGTGGCTGGTGCCGTGCGGCATCCACCGGCGATGCTGACCACCCTCAACCGTCAAAGAAACCTCAGCCGAAACGGGCAGCAGTCCCCACTCCTCCAGACGATGCGCCAGCACCTCCATCGCGGCATCGTGAATCTCATGGAACTTACGACCCGGCACAGCGACCTTGAACGCTGCATCCGCAGCATCCAACACCGCGTTATAGACCTTCGCCTGAACCTCGGTGAACTTGCCGTTCACCGGGAACGTGCGGGTTACATCGGCGGTGTACAGGGTATCGTCCTCAACACCGGCATCCAGCAGCAGCAGCTTGCCCTCATCCACGGTACCGTTATTGCGAATCCAGTGCAGAATCGTCGCGTTATTCCCGCACGCCGCAATCGTGTCATAGCCCAGGTCGTTGCCGTCGGTACGTGCCACCGAGAAAAACGCTGTCTCCACCACGCGCTCACCACGATGATGCGCCACCGCCTTCGGAAGCTCACGCACGACCTCCTCGAAGCCCTTCACCGTCATATCGACCGAACGCTGCAGGTTCTCAACCTCGATTTCATCTTTAATCAGGCGAGCCTCAGAGAGCGCCACCGTCAGCTCAGAATCGAGCTTATCGGATTCCTCCAGCGCAACGCCCGTGTTATACCGGGAAGTATCAACCAGCGCATCAATGGAAGGATCAACCTCACGCACCAGTCGAATACGCACCCCGCCCAACGCCTGAGCCCCGGCGTTCTTCGTAATCGCAACTTCAAGCTCCGAAAGGTCCTTCGTCCGCACACCGTAACGCTCTGAAAACTCCTTGAGCGTGGGGCGCGGACCAACCCAGAACTCGCCGTAGCGCGCATCCGCATAAAACTGCGTGGTATCACGGCCAGCCAACGGACGGAAATACAGGGTAACCTCATGGTTCGAGCCGTTATCACCGGTGCCCTCATCCACAGGCTCAAAAACCAGTACGGCGTCAGCCTCATGATCAACACCCAACCCGGTCTGATGCGCAAACGCCGAATGCGGGCGGAAACGGTAATCGCAATCGTTCGAGCGAACCTTCAGCGGTCCTGCGGGCAGAACCAGACGCTCGCCCGGGAACTTTTGGGAAATCTTCTTACGACGTTGCGCCGCAAAATCGGCAACGCGTTCGCGGGTATAGCCATCATCGGCAGCGGGCTCCCAGTTTGATGCGATGAACTCCTGAAAAGCTGATGCTTTGGGGGTATCGCGGTGATCTGTTGTTGGAGCTCCGGTGCTCTTCTTCGTATTTTCAGTCATAGTTGTATTCTATCCCACGCGCCGCGAGAAATCGCCGGTATGCCGCCGCTATTTTCCGCGGGAAAACGCCTTGAGCAAGGCGCTATCGCGGGTGAGGCGAACGTAGGGTGCGTTAGAGTTAGAACTATGACCGAACGTTACGATCTGCATATTCACTCCGCAATTTCCGATGGTACTCAGCCGCTTATCGAATTAATTCCGCTTATTCGTAAGGCGGGACTGATAGGATTCGCGCTTACCGACCATGACACCGCGTGCGGATGGTCGCAGGCGGCCGAGCTGGCGGGGGAGTACGGGCTGGATTTTCTGCCCGGTGCCGAGTTTTCGTGTCGTTATACGTACCGCGATGAGCAGGGACGAGAGCGTACTAAGAGCGTGCATCTGCTGGCCTATGGGTATGACCCGCAATCCTCCGAGTTGGCGCAGCGAGTTGAGGAAATTCGGTGCTCGCGTGCGGGGCGGGCACGGCGCATCGTTGAGCTGCTATCCGCAGACTACCCGCTCACCTGGGAGCATGTGCAGGAACAGACGGGTGAAGAGAATGCATCGGTGGGACGCCCCCATATTGCAGATGCGCTGATTGCCGCCGGAATCGTCGCCAGCCGTGAGGAGGCGTTCGGTCGTATTCTTTATGCGGGCTCACCCTACTATGTGCCGCAAGAGAGCATGGACCCACTGGAGGCGACCCGGCTGGTGCGCGCGGCGGGCGGTGTGCCGGTGGTGGCGCATCCGATGAGTGAAAACCGTGGGCCTGCGTTGCCGCTTGAGTACCTGGGTCAGATGGCGGATGCGGGCCTCGCCGGGATCGAGGTCTACCATCGCGAAAATTCTGAGCCGAACCGTGCGCGTCTGCTGGAATTTGCGCGCGGTCGCGAGCTTTTGGTGACAGGTTCCAGCGACTATCACGGCGCGGGCAAACCAAACCAGCTGGGGGAGAATACCACTGCCCGCGAAACTGTTGAGGCGATCCGCGCCCAGATTCGCAGCTAAAGCTCGCCGCCGACAACTAAAGTAATCACTGTAAGTCGTACACTTTGCCGCATATCGTACGGTTAAACCCTACGAAGATGCAGCAAAGTGTACGGGTTTTACCCTACCTGGGAATATATTTGACCTTGTGCGCAAAGTTGAAAGAGACAGTCCTGTAGACTAAAACAGGCATACGCTCTTACAAAAGAGCGTTCTATAACCCCATACTGAAAGTAAGTAACGTGTTGGATTTCGACAATTTGGTGGTCGAATTCGGCAAGGATGTGAAGAAAAATCTAGAGGGAAACGAAGGCGAGCCTGAGGCCCAGCTGACCAACCCGGTTTCTCACTTCCTTAAAGGCTTCGGCGACTTGCATAATCTCAGCGTTACTCTCGTCCGCGAAACCTCTATTACGGTCGCGGGGGGGGG
>NZ_KV793078.1:188383-235328 GCF_001808385.1 Rothia sp. HMSC08A08 | reverse complement strand
CGCGGGGGGGGGGTAACAAAAAATCTGGTACCGTCCGCCCAGACTTTGGCGTCAAGGTCAATGGGTTGCTTGTTGGTCACGTTGAGCTGAAAGCTCCCTCAAAGAGCATTGACCCAGCAACTTTTACTAAGAAAAGTCATGAATATAAACAGTGGCAGAAGCTTAAGAACCTGCCAAACCTGCTCTACACCAATGGTCGCGAGTGGAGACTCTACCGGTATGGTGCGTTGGTACCGGTCACGACTAGCGGTCATGAGAGCGAAATCGCCTATATTCACACTTCCGATTTTGTAAAACATAAGGGACCGTTTACCGCGACCCCATCATTACAGGGTATTTTACAAAGCTTTTTATTCTGGGAGCCTAACCCCATCACTAGCGCGGATAAACTAGTGAAAACCTTGGCACCTTTAGCCGTCTTGCTACGGGAAGAGATTCTGTTGGGTTTAACCGCGCAGAAGAAAGTCCATGAAGCCGCTAAAAAGAGGGCAAAAGACCAAGGGCACGATGAACCCGTACCGCCTTCACTCATCGGACTACGCACCGATTGGCGTGAGACTTTATCTCCAGGTGCTACTGATGAGGAATTTGCTGACAGTTTTGCGCAGACTGTGGTCTTTGCACTTGTTGTAGCTATTTCGGAAGGCCTAGAACTCGACATTAATACTCTGCACTATATGGCGAACAGGCTAAAGTCCAATCATGGATTGCTGGGTAATGCACTGAATCTGCTCACAGACCATCTTGATGAAGACAGCGCCTTACACAATGTACTTGCGATTATTGTACGAGTGCTTTCGGTAACCTCATGGAAACACATTTCGGGCGGTAAAGCAGATGTTTATCTGCATCTATATGAGCACTTTTTGAGTATCTATGACCCGGAGCAGCGCAAGAAAACTGGCAGTTACTACACCCCAGTCGAAGTTGTCGATCAAATGGTTCGACTCACCGATCAGGTATTACGCCAGTATCTTAATAAACCCCACGGGTTTGCCGATAAAGGGGTCTCAGTGATCGACCCGGCGATGGGTACCGGAACCTATCCTTTGGCTGTTTTGCGTGCAGTCGCTCATGACGAGAACCTTGACCCCGGCGACCGCTCGGATGCCCTAACCCGTTTAGCCAAGAACCTCTATGGTTTTGAGCTGCAATCTGGTCCTTTTTCGGTAGCAGAACTTCGTATCTCAGAAACTTTGCGTGGCCTGGGAGGTGAACTGCCTGAGGAAGGGCTGAACCTTTATGTCACGAATACATTGGGTAACCCGAAGGCGCGCAATCGCCCGATGACAGGGAATACTCTGCGCCTGCTGGCTGACCAATCGAATCGTGCGAATAGGGTAAAACGTGAAGTACCTATTCAAGTGTGCATTGGTAATCCGCCGTATAAAGATAAAGCAGAAGGAAAAGGCGGATGGATAGAAGATGGTGGTTCAGCCGAAAAACCACTATTAGATGATTTTCGTGCCGCCGGAATGGGGAAATATGAGTATGTTCTGAAGAATCTTTATGTCTATTTTTGGCGTTGGGCATTCTGGAAGGTTTTTGAGAATTCACGGCGTGATTTCGAGGATACCCTCAACCGTGCGGGTGTAGTCTGTTTCATTACTGCTGACGGGTACTTGAGCGGCCCCGGCTTCTCGGGCATGCGCGAATATATTCGCCGTAAATCTAGCCGAGGGTGGATTATCAACGTGACTCCGGAAGGTAAACGTCCTCCGCAGAAGAATGCTGTCTTTGCGATTGAAACTCCGGTCACTATCGCGCTTTTTGTGCGAGAGCCGGATACTGACGAAAATACTCCAGCTGGCCTAAAATATATTGCTTTGCACGGTACCTTCCAACAGAAAATGGAGGCACTAGCGAAACTAGATCTGCGCTCTCCTGAATTTACTGATGTGCGTTCGGGGTGGAGCGATAAATTTATGCCAATAACTGTGGGAGATTGGGATAGTTATCCTGAACTTCCTGATTTTTATGCCAGTCGATTCCCCGGCGTGAAGCCGAATAAAACCTGGGTTTATGCGCCGTCAGAGTCGGTTCTGCAAGAACGCTGGAATGATTTAATTACTGAGGCTCCTCTAGAATCAGATAAACGGAGACAACCTAAACAAAAGGAAGAAGAACTAGAAAAACGGCGGATTAAGTTTGTAGAAAATCGAGATAGTTCAATCTTTAAAGGTAAGTCTTCTCTTCCTGGTAAGGATACTGCTCAAGGTACAGAACGTTCGTTGGAAGAGCAGCTTAAAGATGCTCAGGATTTACGCTTAGTGCCGCCATCTGTGCAAGTTAATTATCGTTCTTTTGACCGACAGTATTTATTGTCAGATCCGAGGCTTATGAGCACTCCACGCCCCAAACTCTGGGAACACCGCGTACCAGATCAAATCTTTATTGTTGAGCAGCACGCACGGAATCCTCAAAAAGGACCAGGGCTATATTTTAGTGCCCTTATCCCCGATATGAATGCTTTTAATAATCGCGGCGGCCGAGTACATCCTGCTTTGAATACCGCTAGCAAGCCTAACCTCACGAGCGCAGCAGAACGCTTACTCACTGAAAACTTTGGTGAACACGCCCCCACAGAGCTGGTGTACTACCTGGCAGGGGTGACCGGACATCCTGGGTATGTGCGTACCTTCGATACCGAACTGCAACAGGCAGGCATTCGCGTACCGCTCACCTCAGATGCAGAGCTATGGTCTCGCGCGGTACAACTGGGTAAGTATGTGGTGTGGCTACATACCTACGGTGAACGCGGTGAACCTCTTCCAGGTATGACTCGGGTCACCGATAAATCGACTGATGGACTGTACTCCATGCCCGTGTACGAAAAGAGTATGCGTGGGGCTATGCCCGAAAAGAAACCCGCCTTTACACCGGGTGAAGATGACAATCACGGTGAAATAGATTTTGGTGCCAGCCGGTGGAGCAACATCAAAAAAGCGGTTTTCGATTACACTGTGGGAGGTCAGCAGACTATCGGTCTTTGGGCTAAGTACCGCTTGAAGAAACCTATCGGTCGTAAGAGTTCACCTCTTGACGATATCGTGCAACAGAGCTGGCCGAGTGAATGGACCACAGAATTCAAGGAACTTCTGTGCGTTCTCACCCACCTGGTGCATTTGGAACCAGCGCAGGAAAAACTACTTGCCGATATCCTTGCGGGCGACCTTATCCCGCGTGAAGAATTCATATCTGAGGGATAGCCCAACCGCGAAATTGTTGAGGCGATCCGCGCCCAGATTCGCAGCTAAAGCTCGCCGCCGACAACTAAAGTAATCACTGTAAGTCGTACACTTTGCCGCATATCGTACGGTTAAACCCTACGAAGATGCAGCAAAGTGTACGACATATGTCGGCTCAGTCCGCTATGAAGACGGCGCCGTCTCCTTGACCTGCTTCCGTTTCTTCGTCAGCTCTTGGCGTTTGCGGTCTTTACGCAGTTTTTCGCGGGCCTGGGCGCGCAGCTCGCGTTCCAAAACATCGGTGGAAGGATGCCGCACAAACTGGCTGTGCGCCCCGTCAATAGGCTTCACACGCTCCCGAATCTTCTCACTCTGCGCCGCCAGCGCGCGCCGCGATGCCGCCGTGAGCGCATCCCGAGAGGTACCCCCGCGAACCCCCACGTGACGATGCGGAGTAAACAGCACCGCCGCACCGCGCGGCACACCGCGGTAGTCGGCAAACGATTCGGCATCCACGTTCAGGCGTTTCGCCATAACCTCAATCGCGGGCGGGTTCTGATCCACGCACACGAACCTGCGCCCCAATGCCGCCGCAGCCGCACCGGTGGTACCGGAACCAGCGAAGAAATCAAGCACCCAGTCGCCCGGGCGTGATGAAGCAGCAATCATCCGCTTGAGCAGACCCAGCGGCTTCTGCGTGGGGTACCCGGTCTTTTCCTTACCCGTGGGCGAAACGATCGTATGCCACCACACATCGGTGGGGAGTTTTCCGCGTGCCGCTTTCTCTTCGGTCACCAGACCGGGTGCCATATAGGGTTCACGGTCTACCGCATCCGCATTGAAGTAGTATTCCTGCGGGTTCTTGACATACATCAAGATATTGTCGTGCTTAGTGGGCCAGCGCTTTGTCGATTTTGCGCCGTAGTCGTAGGCCCAAATGATCTCGTTGATAAAACAATCGCGCCCAAAAATCATGTCGCACATGACCTTGGCGTAGTGAACTTCACGCCAATCGAGGTGCAGGTAGAGGGTGCCATCCTCTGTGAGCAGACGGTGAGCCTGCCTAATACGCGGCTCTAAGAACGCCCAGTAGTCCTCAAAAGCATCGTGATAACTCGCAAGGGTTTGCAGGGCACTCGTGTAGCTTTTGCCCTGAAATCCGGTACGATTACCGTTGCCTTTACCCTGTTCTTCGCCTTCTGCAGCGGGGGCAGTTTTGAGGGTACGCCGAGTTTGAGTTTTGCCGGTATTAAACGGCGGATCAATGTAGATCACAGTGAACGAGGCACTTGGAAGCTCGCTCAGATACGCCAGATTATCGGCCTGAACCACCAGCGATGAACCATTCGGATCGAAAACTGGAACATCGCCGGTACCCGACCGTTTGGGCACAGATGTATCGGCGGAGGATACTGATTCGCTCACTCGCTATTTACTCCTCACCCGATGCGGTATCAGACTTTTTTCGACCCGCTTTCTTAGCTGCAGTCGAGTCTGCCTTGCCCATATTCCCGGAACGGCGACGGCTGCGGCGGCGCGACGAGCCTTGAGAATCTGTTTTCTCAACCGAGCCATCCTTAGCAGAGCCGGATTTCTTAGCCGATTTTTTCTCGGCGGATTTCCCCGCGGTTTTCTCGGTACGCGTCTCAACGGCTTCACCCTCAACGCGTCGGGTGCGGCGGCGCGGGCGGCGTTCACGTTTCGGCGCAGTATCCTTCGAAGATGAAGCCTCCCCGCGCTTTTCGGACTTTGCCTTGCGAGAACCGCCGCGGGAGCCGCGGGATTTAGAACCGCGCGAACCTGAACGCGAACCCCGAGAGGAACGGGAGCTACCCCGTGAAGAGCGCGATTCGCCATAATCATCAAGGTGCTCCGCATCCAAACCTTCGAGGGTCTGCTCGGAACGCGGCAGGCGACCCTTGGTGCCCGGCGGAATATCCAGGTCGTAGAACAGATGCTCAGAAGAAGAATAAGTTTCCACAGGATCGGAAACGCCCAGATCGAGCGCATCGTTAATGAGGCGCCACCGGGCAATATCCTCCCAATCCACGAAGGTTACGGCGGTACCCTCGTGGCCCGCACGACCGGTACGCCCGGTGCGGTGCAGATAGGTTTTCTCGTCTTCGGGCACGCGGTGGTTAATCACATGGGTCACGTCTTCCACATCAATACCGCGGGCCGCAACATCGGTTGCCACCAGAATATCTACCTTGCCGTTGCGGAAAGCACGCAAAGCCTGCTCGCGAGCGCCCTGGTTGAGGTCGCCGTGCAGGGGAGCGGCGGCGAATCCGCGCGCAATAAGCTCATCGGCAACACGCGCAGCATCGCGCTTAGTCTTCGTGAAGATCACGGTGCGTCCCCGCCCATGAGCACGCAGGATGCGGCCGAGCATTTCGTCCTTATCCATATGGTGCACGCGGTAAACCACCTGACGAATCGAGGCCTTGGTCTTGGCGTGATCTTCCGGGTCTGCCGCGCTAATATGCATGGGCTTAGTCATGTATTTGCGCGCCATCGTGATCACCGGGCCAGGCATTGTCGCGGAGAACAGCATGGTCTGGCGGTCGGTGGGTAGGTATCCCATAATTTTTTCGACGGAAGGTAAAAAGCCTAGGTCGAGCATCTCATCGGCCTCATCTAACACCACCGTCTTAACCTGAGTGAGGGTGAGCGCACCGTGCTGGTACAGGTCGATCAGACGTCCGGGAGTGCCGACCACAACTTCCAGTCCCTTGGTGAGTTGCTCGACCTGAGGCTCGTAGGGAACACCGCCGTACAGGGTTGCCACGCGAGCATTGCGCAGTTTAGAGGCTACCGCTAAATCGTTACCCACCTGAATTGCAAGCTCGCGGGTGGGTACCAAGATAAGTGCCTGAGGTGCCCCCGGCTTCTGCAGTGAACCCCACTGATCGTCGTCACGGCCCACCACACGCTGAATCGTGGGGAGACCGAACCCGAGGGTTTTACCGGTACCGGTTTTTGCCTGCCCAATAATGTCATGCCCGGCGAGTGCGACCGGCAGGGTCATTTCCTGGATGGGGAAGGGGCTCACAATGCCCACAGCGGCGAGTGCATCGCTAATATCTTGGCGGACCCCAAAATCGGCAAAGGACTTGGGGGAAGACTGTGGTGTTGAGGAAGGCTGGGCCTCATCGGTCGTCGCGTTTTGAGCGTCGGTCATCTCATATCTTCCTGCCCTGATCGGGCGGTTTGCGCCGCACCCGTACCTGTGCGTGAGTGTGCACAGGTGTTATGCCGTGTAGCTGCCCAAGTACTGTGCTGTGGGGAGCACGGTGTGTTCACAACGCCGGGCTGGCGCTAGGTGAAGGAAGCCGATCGCGGGAAATTCATATTCCGAAGCCGAGCTCTTGAAGATGTACCTGCTGTAAAAGAACTCAGGCTCTCGGAAAGACGCGGTGTCTGGTATATCAAGAACGACCGGGCATCCACTTAACCCTTAAATCTTAACCCGTCTTGGCGTCAGATGCACCCTTACAGGTCGATATGTCGAGTATGCCTACTATCATTAGGAATGCTCGAAGCCCGCATTCATACGGCAAAACCATGAATGCGAGCTTCGTAAAAATTATTGGGTGTACCCCTGCTGTTAGGCGCCGACACCGAACCCAACGCGGCGCTTCTCTTCGGAGCCGAGCTCAACATAACCGATCTGCTCACCGGGTACGAGGGTGGTTGCTCCCTTATCGTCGGTGATTTCAAGGAGGGAACCGTTCGTAATGGCGTCGGCTACCTTGGTGCGGATAGTCTCTACGCTTTCCTTGGTTTCGAGCGTAACTTCGCGGCTAATGTGACGAATACCAATTTTGATTTCCATGATGACCCTTCAAGCCGTCAGCGGTGTTTTCTTCTGGATTTAGTGTACCGTGCCTGCCAGGCGGATGCCGTAAGGATGCGCGCATGATTCGCCTGTGGCTTAGGGCTGCGGTGGAATAAAGCGCAGCGTGCAGAAGATTATCCCGCAATTAGCGGTCGTCGATGGTGATTCCGTAGAGCGTTTCGAGCGCCGCAATGTAGTCGGAGGTTCGCCCCTGGGTTGCGAGCTGTTTCGCGCGTATCGTGGGGGTGTGCAAAAGGGACTTCACCATGCGGCGCATTGCGAGTTCGAGCTGCTCGGTGGCGGCTGTACAACCGAATTGGCTGCGTACCTTATCGAGCTCTTCGTCCAGCACCTCCATAGTATGAGAACGAAGCGCCACGATCGCCGAATCAATATTGCGGGTCTTTTGCCGTGCAGCAAAGGCCTGAGTCTCAGACTCGACGATGCGCTCGGCGGTAGCGACCGCCTCCTCAGTTTCTTCGGGGGCTGCCAAGCGCACTGACTCTAAGGTAATAAGCTCCACCTGCGGCAGATCCGCAATAGCGGGGTCAAAATCTCGGGAGAGCGCCAAATCAAGGATCGTATGATGCCCCGGTGGAATTTCGGCGGGGGAGAGCGAGTCAGACCCGCCCGAGCAGCCAACAATCACATCCGCCTGTTCCATGGCCTTATACGTTTCACCTTTGGGAACCGCGCGAACATCGCGTTTTGCGGCAAACTCCGGGGCACGGCCCGAACGGGAGTTAACCCAAATGTCTTCGCATCCGCGTTCACGCAGGGCTGCAATAGTAGCACCCGCGTAGGCACCCGTTCCAAAGACGAGAGCACGGCGGGTTTTCCAGTCTTTCTCAGCGACCGCATCCGCCAAATCCAGGGCGACCGAGACGATTGAGCGTCCCTGTGATCCGATAGTGGTGTGCTGCCCAACCTGACGGGCAGTGTGTGCCGCATGCTCGAAAAGCTGTACAAGCTCCCCAGGAACCGTGCCTTCTTCTTGGGCGTAGGCAAGTGCACGGCGCACCTGCCCGGCGATTTCGCGCTCGCCGACCACGGCGGACTCCAGCCCTGATGCCACTGTAAAGAGATGTTTGGCGGCCTCAAGGTTTTCGTAGATTTCAAAACTGCCCGCAATAAGCTCTGCATCGAGCTCAGATTTTTGCGCAATCTCGGCGTAGAGCATATCGCTAACGGGACCTAAATGCTCGGCCACTGAGAGCTGCACATAAATTTCGAGGCGGTTGCAGGTTGCCAGCACAATAGTGCCGGTAACGCCCAAGTTTTGCGCGGTTTCGGTACGAAAAAGCTCGGGTATGCCAGCTGCACCGTTGCTCAGTAGAGCGACGGTGGTGAGATCGATGATCCTGTGTGATGCAACAAATGAGTACGTAGCCACTAGACAATAATCATAAACACATTTTTAGTCGGTGAGTGTAACCTAACGTGAGCTGGCTCCCAATAGTGTGAGTTTGTGTGAAAAGGTCCCGAACTATGCCCAGCAAGGCCCAGCAAAGGACCGGTGTATAAAAACTTAGGGTAAATAAATTTTGAGATAGCTAAAACAGGTTTAAAAATAAGGTAACCCTACACCAAAATTTACACGGGTTATGAAGCAGCACTTTATGACACCGTGTCATAAAAACAGGCGCGAAAACCTGTCAAACTAGAGGGTATGACCGAAACCCAGCAGCCTCAGCGAGCCGCCAATGGTGCAGATTCTCAGCAGTCGCGCTCTACGGTGGGTGCTCACCCGAGAGACCGCCAGCGTGATTTGCTGACCGAGGCGCAGCTGTCGCGCCTGGATGCATCCCACCCGCTGCGTGCCGCTCAAACCGCCGATTCTCCGATGCTGCGGGCGCTCACCGGGCGCGCGTCTGAGCATCGTCCGGTCTGGTTTATGCGCCAGGCGGGGCGTTCGCTGCCCGAGTACCGCAAGGCGCGCGAGGGAATTCCCATGCTGGATGCCTGTTTGACACCCGAACTTGCCGCCGAGATCACCGTGCAGCCGGTGCGCCGTCACAAAGTCGATGCCGGTATTTTCTTCTCGGATATCGTCATCCCCATGAAACTCGCGGGCGTGAATGTCGATATTGTGCCTGGTCGCGGTCCCGTACTCGAACATCCCGTGCGCACGCTTGATGAAGTGCGTTCCCTGCCCGAACTGACCGATACGGCACTTGACCCTATTCGTGAGGCAGTCGCAGCAACCGTCGACATGCTCGGTTCCACCCCTCTCATTGGTTTTGCGGGTGCACCTTTCACCGTTGCCGCCTATATGGTTGAGGGCGGTCCCTCCCGCGATCACCTGCGTCCCCGCACTATGATGCACGCCGACCCTCTCGCTTGGGGGGAGCTGGCGCAGTGGGCCGCGCGCACCTCGGGGCAGTTTTTGCGGGCACAGATTGAGGCGGGCGCATCCGCTGTGCAGCTCTTCGACTCTTGGGCGGGCTCGTTGGGCGAAGCTGACTACCGCCGGTATGTGCAGGAACACTCCGCCACCGCCCTGGGTATGGTGGAAGAATTTGGGGTGCCGCGCATTCACTTTGGTACCGGGACCGCCGAGCTGCTGCCCGCCATGCATGAGGCTGGTGCCGATGTGATTGGGGTGGACTACCGCCTGCCCCTTGATGAGGCAAACCGCAGGCTCAACGGCGCGGTGCCGCTTCAAGGGAATATTGACCCCGCGCTTTTAGCTGCAGGGCGTGAGACTCTATATGCTCACGCGGATGAGGTACTCGCCGCCGGGGCGAGCGCCCCCGCCCATATCGTGAACCTGGGGCACGGGGTACCGCCTACAACGGATCCGCAGGTGCTCACCGATCTAGTGACATATCTTCACCAACGCACTCGACGCCCATAAAACGGATACTCTTAAGAGAGGCAGTTAGAACCGAAACATTAACGGGGATGAATATGGTACATCAGCACAAGAATCATCATGCACCAAGCGCCATCGTAGTCGGCGGCGGCATTTCTGGGTTGTTGGCGGCGCGTCGTCTTACCGATGCCGGAGTGAACGTGACCGTCCTAGACCAGAATGATTATCTGGGAGGCGCCCTCGGCGCGCATAAGGTAGCCGGTTTGGTGCTAGATTCCGGTGCGGAATCCTATGCGACCCGAACCCCAACCGTGACAAACCTCGTCAAAGAGCTAGGTCTAGGTGACCAGATTGTGCATCCTAACTCCCACGGTTCATGGCTGTATCTGCCTCAGGGTGCCCGAAAGACCCCGAGCACTGGAATTATGGGCATTCCCGGTGATCTTTCCGATAAATCTTTGGCCGGTGTGCTCGGTAAAAGCGGTTTGCGCCGCGCCCGTATGGATAAGGTTCTGCCTGCTTCGGTTGGAGCCAACGCAAAGACGCTGGGTGAACTAGTACGTGCCCGTATGGGTAAAAAAGTACTCGATAACTTGGTTGCGCCCGTGGTCTCCGGGGTGTACTCGACCCACCCGGATATGCTCGATATTGATGCCGTTATCCCCGGCTTACGCGAAGGGCTGAAAAAGCATAAGTCCCTAGCTGCCGCTTCCGCCGCGATACGCGCTCAAGCACCCGCGGGTTCCCAGGTCGCCGGACTTTCTGGGGGCATGCACCTGTTGATCGAACAGCTTATCGAGAAGATGCCCGCACCCGTGCGGTACATTCCCGAATGCGGCGTGATCGCGGTGGATCGTGACCCCATCACTAATGAATGGGTGGTAATTCGCCGCCGCAGCGACGGTGAGAAAGCTGCCTCGGTGGGTGCCGATTATTTGGTGATTGCTACCGATGGTTCCACCGCTGCGCGTCTGCTCGGACCGCATATTAAGGGAAGTTCTCTGCCTAATATTGACCCCGGTCCCGAGGTTGCTCTTGTAACGCTCGTTGTCGATCAGCCCGCGCTTAACTCGAACCCGCGTGGTACGGGTCTGCTGGTTTCCGAAGCCGTGACGAATGTGCGCGCCAAAGCACTCACCCATGCCACCGCTAAATGGGCGTGGGTAGCCGAAGAGGCAGGCAAGAACCGCCACGTGGTGCGACTTTCCTACGGCCGCGGGGGAGAGCAGAGTACCTTCTCTGACGTTTCTCTTGACGAAGACCAACTGATCACCCTCGCCTTGCGCGACGCCTCGAAACTGCTCGACGTGCCCATTACCGCCCAAAATCTGGTGGATGCAGATGTTGTTCGCTGGAACGGCGTGCTGCCTCTCTCAACGCCCGGATACCGCGAGCGTGTGCAGCTTTTCCGTGAACGCGCGGCAGAACTCGATACCGTCTGCACGGTTGGTTCGTGGGCCGCAGGTTCCGGACTCGCCGCCGTAGTGCGCGATACTCAGGAACAGCTGGATCAATTCATCGCACACATAACACAAAAACGCGCCTCGAAGTGACGAAGATACTTGCGGCTGCCCGCGCAGTGCAGGCACCGTGTTAACCAAAGAAAACAGAAGACAAAACCTCACGAGTGAGGAGCATAACCGCAGGCAGACTAAGGTCTGTCTGGTCAAGGCTCGCAGGTGAATACGACGTATCCGGCGAATCTTGGGCGGTTTTCACCGAAAGGAAGAAAATGTCTCACGAAGAACATCAGAATGCAGCCCACGGCTCTCATGGAAGCGGGTACGGGGGCGCGCCCAAAGGATATGCCGTGCAGCATTCCCCAGCTGATGAGAACAAACGCGGTCGTGAAGAAGGCGAAACCCTGCACTATACCCTGTACACCGTCTTCGCCCGTGCCGGGCAGCGTCCCGAGAGCGCATCCTCGGCGGAAGCTATTGCAGAGTTCGAGCAGCTCATCGAAGAGCTCAAAGCGGACGGCGTAACGCTGCGCGGGCTCTACGATGTTTCCGCTATGCGCGATAACGCAGACGTTATGGTGTGGACCCACGGGCCGACCCCCGAAAAGCTGCAGGCAGCCGTGCGTAAGATCCGCCGTACCGCGCTCTTCAGCGCGACCACCATTGTCTGGTCGACTATGGGCGTGCACCGCGAGGCAGAATTCACCCGCAACCATGCACCCGCCTATGCGCGCCAGAAGGCACCCGAGGCATGGGTATGCGTGTACCCCTTCGTGCGTTCCTACGACTGGTACTACATGAATCCCGAACGCCGCGCCGAAATGCTCAAGAACCACGGCATGAAGGCTATCGACTTCCCGCAGGTGCTCGCGAACACTGTGGCAACTTTCGGCCTGAACGACTACGAATGGGTACTCGCCCTTGAGGCTCCCGAACTTGTCGATCTGGTCGATATGATGCGCCACTTCCGCAATACCGAGGCACGCCTGCACGTGCGTGAAGAAATTCCCTTCTACACCGGTCGTCGTGTCAATGCCGCCGATGTCGCCGAGGTGCTCGCGTGAGTGAGACCGTACACGCAGGGTGCTGCGGGAACGTCCCGGACGATGTTTGCCCGAACGCTACAGACCCCGCAAATACCGCCTCCAACGGACCAGCAGTGCTCACCCCCGAGACGCTAAAGTCGTACCGGGGGGAGTGCGGTATTACACGCTCTCGCACCGCCGTGCCCGCCCCCTATGACCTGGTGATTCTTTCTTCCTTCGGCGGGCCCGAAGGACAGGAAGACGTGATTCCCTTCCTGCGCAACGTTACGGCGGGGCGCGGCATACCCGATGAACGTCTGGAGGAAGTCGCCACCCACTACCGCGCAAACGGTGGTATCTCGCCCATTAACGAGCAGAACCGTGCGCTTTTGGTAGCACTTCGAGAAGCCATGCAGGAACGCGGGCCGCATATTCCGATCGTGTGGGCAAACCGCAACTGGAAACCCTATGTGACCGACGTAGTACAGCAGGCTTATGAGGAAGGGCACCGCAATATTCTGGTGCTCGCCACCAGTGCCTACCCCGGGTACTCCAGCTGCCGCCAATACCGCGAAGACTACGGCGTGGCGCTGGAGAAACTCGGTCTTCAAGACCGCATGCGCATTGATAAGATCCGCCAATTTTTCGATGCGCCCGGGTTCGTTGAGGCCTTTACTGAGGGCTTAGAGAACGGGCTGAAACAGGTTCGCAATACCGTAGCGGAGCGCATTGCTGACGGAACGGCGGCTGCCGGGAATGGGCGCATTCGCATTATGTTCTGCACCCACTCGGTGCCGACCTCTGCCGCTAATGAGGCGGGCCCGCGCGGAATCGACTACGAGGGTGGTTCCGCCTATGTGGAGAAACACCTGCAGGTGGCGCGCGCTATTCTTGCAAAGATCCGCGAACAGGACGAGAGCCTTCTGGATAACATCGACTGGGAGCTCGTCTATCAATCGCGTTCCGGCTCACCCTCCACACCCTGGCTAGAGCCCGATGTTAACGATGCCATCGATAAAATTGCCGGTGACGTAGACGGCATCATTATGGTTCCGCTGGGATTCGTCTCTGACCATATGGAAGTCCTCTGGGACCTCGATACCGAGGCGATGGAAACCTGCCGTAACCACGGTATCGTGGCGGTGCGCACCCCCACTCCCGGCGTGCACCCCGCCTATGTGGAATCGCTGCGCCGCCTGATTGTCGAGCGTATGGCCGAGCCCGCAGAATCCGATCACGACAGGCGCGAAAGCGTTTTCGGGGAGTCCATATCCGGCGAACTCGGTTGGTTCGACGAATGCGACCCTGACTGCTGTAAACCCCTGCGCGGTCAGGAAAAACCTGTAATTGCGGAGTACACCCCTAAGGAAGACTGCGCCTGCTGCAATGAGCGCGTATAAGCGCTGCCGTATGTGCGGGTTCATCCCAACCGTATTGATGAGTCCGCACATACGGCACCCATAAAACCTGAGGAGAACCATGAGCGACCCCTATATTCTCGGCACCCGAGGCTCAGCCTTAGCGCTCACCCAGAGCACCCTTGCCGCCGAACACATCGTTCAGGTGTTCAACACTCACTCCCGCGAACACGGCGCCGAACGCACCCTATCCTTTGACATCACCACCGTCAAAACCGACGGGGATGTGCTCACCGGACCGCTCGCAACCCTCGGCGGCACCGGAGTCTTCGCCGCCGCACTGCGCCAACGCCTTCTCGACGGTGATACCCCCGGTGGAGTCGATGTTGCGGTGCACTCGCTCAAAGACTTACCTGCCGAACCGTGCCCCGGGCTCGTCATCGCGGCAATTCTTGAACGTGAAGACCCGCGCGATGCCCTGGTAGCGCGCGATAACCTCACCCTCGATACCCTGCCTACGGGCGCTCGCGTCGGTACCGGATCACCGCGCCGCGCCGCACAGGTACATACCCTGCGCCCCGACCTTGAAATCGTCGATATTCGCGGCAACGTGGGCACTCGCATAGCCCGTGTGAAAGGGCTCGAAGAACACGGAAACCGCCAAGTCGTCGTGCGTGACAGCGCCGAAACCGACGAAGCTGCACACCGTGGAATCGGTACCGAAAACACCGGTGATTGCGATGCCGTCATCCTCGCCGTTTCGGGGCTCAAACGTCTCGGCAAAGAATCCGTTATTACCGAATACCTTGACCCCTCCCGCATGCTCCCGGCCCCCGGGCAGGGTGCGCTCGCTATTGAAGTGCGCGAAACAGAATTTGTTAACCCCGATACCGCGACTTTATTCGACTCTGAAATTTCCCAGCCTGTGCGCACCCTGGGGGAAGCGCTTATTGCTGCCGACCACTTTGAAACCCACCTTGAGGTCACTGCCGAACGTCGTCTTCTGCGCCGTCTTGAGGCCGGATGCGCCGCTCCTATCGGTGCCTATGCCACCGTCAAAGACGGCGATCTTGTGCTCACAGCAGTTGTCGCATCGCCTGACGGTACCGAAAGCTTGCGCCACACGTCCGCCACCGGTGAGCTTGATGTTCCCGGTGCTGAACGACTGGGTATTCGCGTTGCCGAAGACCTGCTTCAGATGGGTGCCGCAGCCCTTGCCGGTCTTGAGGTGAAATAGGGTCGTGGCTCGTGTTCTGCTGACCCGCACGGCGGCTCAAGGCGCGCCTTTTGAGCGTGCTTTGAACGATCTGGCTGCGGAGCGAGGCATTCCGAAGATTCAGGTGGATTTTGCGCCCATGCAGCTGCCCCGTACAGTTGCGCCTGAGTATTCGCTGTTTTCCTTGGTAAGCTTAGCGGCGGAGGGAGCCTTTCTTTGGGCTACTTTCACGAGCGCGAATGCAGTGCGTTCCTGCGCCGAGCTTTTTGGCACATCCTTTGCGTGGGCGCTGCGTGATGGCGGAACCCGGATCGCTTGTGTGGGGTCTGCAACGGCACGTGCACTACGTGAGATCGGTTTGGAACCCCACTTCACGCCTGAAAAACAGGATGCTCTGGGCATGCTCGCAGAATTCCCTACCGAGGGCGCCAACCCCGAGCTGGGCATTCCTGAGAGCCTGCGTAAGCCGCAGAATACCCCGGAATCTGCCGCATTGGGCTGGGACGATATGCTTTCTGCTCAGGCGAATGTACTCGTCTTTGAAGGGGCAAACGCCCGCCCAACTCTGCGTGAAGGGCTAGTGAGGTTAGGCTTCCGTGCTGTGCGTGCGGTGGTTTACGAGATGGTGCCGGCGACCGCCTCCGTACTTGAGGCGGGAGAGATCTCCTGTATGAACGCGCGTGAGCTTATTGCCGGTGGTATTGGCTCAAATTCCGCCGCGGTAGACGTTATTATTGCCACCGCTCCGTCAAGGCTCAAAGAACTGGTGGGGGAGAACCCAAACCCTGAACGAACCCCGCCGGTGGCAGCTATTGGCCGTACGACCGCCCGCACGTGCGAGGAGCTAGGGCTGCGCCATAGGACTGCCGATTCTCCCACTCCGGAGGCCCTGGCTCTAGCAGCCATTGAACTGCTGCATTCAGCCTAGATGTATCTCGCTAAACATAGAAGTATTTTAGAAAGGCTATGTCGATGAATCTTACCCGACGACCCCGCCGACTGCGCACCACCGCCGCGATGCGCGCCCTCACCGCCGAGACCGCGCTGCGTCCCGAGCAGCTTATTCAGGTGTTTTTCGTGCGCGGCGGCATTAGCGAACCACAGCCAATTTCCTCAATGCCCGGCCAGTACCAGCACACTCTGGAATCTCTGATTCCCGTCGTGCGCCAGGCTGTGGAGGCGGGCATTAAATGCATCGACCTCTTCGGGGTTCCGCTTGACGATGATAAGGACGAGGTAGGTTCGGCGGCCTGGGACGACAACGGTATTTTGAACCGCGCTATTGCTGCCTGCCGGGCAGAGTTTGGCGACGAGGTTGTTATTATGGCTGATACCTGCCTGGATGAGTTCACCTCTCACGGGCACTGCGGCGTGCTTGTCGATGACGGTTACGGCACCATGATTGTCGATAACGATGCAACCGTGGAACTGTACTGCAAGATGGCAGTGTCTCAGGCACGCGCCGGGGCACACACGGTGTCCCCTTCAGGCATGATGGACGGACAGATTGCCGCAATGCGCGCCGCGCTGGACGAGGCCGGGTTCCAGAACGTCTCTATCATGGCGTATTCGGCGAAGTATGCCTCCGCGTTCTTTGGTCCGTTCCGCGATGCGGTGGAGTCTAGCTTTACTGGGAACCGCAAAACGTATCAGCAGGATCCGGCGAACCGCCGCGAATCTCTCCTAGAGGTGCAGACCGATATTGACGAGGGCGCCGATATGGTGATGGTCAAGCCTGCCGGAAGCTATCTCGATATTGTGCGTGAGGTCGCCGAGTTTTCACCTGTCCCGGTGGCGGCGTACCAGGTGTCGGGGGAGTACGCCATGATTGAGGCCGCTGCAGCAAACGGCTGGATTGACCGCCGTGCCGTGGCGTTGGAGGCTCTGCGGTCGATTCACCGCGCGGGTGCAGACATGATTCTTACCTACTACGCAGCCGAAGCCGCCCGCTGGCTGCGTGAAGGCTAACCCTAGGGATACTTTATTGGGGAGTAAACCGGGCAAGGACCATGCGGGTACCAGACGGCAAGTTCCTGAGGGCACTGTTGATACCTCGCGGTGACCAGGAACGCGCATCCAATGAACCATCAGGAACATGGGAATATGGTAGCTCCAGACGGTAGCAGGCACGATCTGCGAGCCGCCGGATAAACTCGCTTATCTGCTGATGCCACACTTCCCGGCTCTCAGGTGAATTATTCTCTTTGCCCCAGCCACAGACAATTGGCGCGTGCGGGAATTCGGTAAGTACTGTCTCTAATTCGGCAACCGCATGCTGGTCTAGGGAATAATCTATATTGTGTGCATTTGGTTCTACGAAGGTAAATAGATTAATAAGTAGCACTGTACGGGCGTGCAGCAATGGTGCAGAATGCGCGGGATCGAGAAAACGACAGGTTCCCAGCATAGCCTGAGTTAGAGCTTTTACCGTAGGATCGGAGGCTCTAAAGCTTCCGGCTAAACTTGGGTTTAACCCAATGAAAATAGCGGGTTCACCGGTTCCGTGAGTGTTGTCAATTCTATAGCGGTATCTATGGAATCTTTCTATAAGTAGCTCGGAACTCCAGGTAATACCGTCTTCTAAAATGCCCTGGCGCAACAATTTGGAGATTTCCATCGAGTTCCTTTTTTAGGTATATGTATTAGCCTACAGTTTCGGTAAATCCCCGCAAGCGCATTCATCATGAATGTACTGGCGGGGATTAACACGGCTAGGAAAGCAAAATCTAAGAGTTATTTCTGGGCTTGCTTGCGGGTAATGCTGTCGATAATCCAACCTGTTTCTTCATAATGAACGGTAAGCGTGTAAAGATTATCGGCATAGTTGGTATTCCTGCTGCGCTTGTGCCGCCCGTCTGCGCCTACGGTGATGATATAGGACCATCCCACGAAGAAATCCCAGGAATACACGCCGTTACCCTGATGAACGGGGTCATTTCTGAAATCATAAGAGCGCTGCTCACCGCCGATAATCCAGCCACCGTCGTGGTACAGTTTTGCATCTGCGTTGTAAGCATTAATCTCTTCGACGAGGTTTTTAGACACAAACTTATATGCCTCGGTGTAATCACCTGTCTGCATGCCGTAATTGCGCCATTGCGTCCATGCCTTCATGCTTTTCATCATGCCGTCAAGGGTGGGTTCGGTGTAGCCAGGTGGATTTGTGGGTTTAGGAACATTCTGTGCCGGACCGTAAATATCGGCCGCCCGGAACTCTCCCGCAGGAGCTTTAGACTTGCCGGAATACTTGGGGCCGGATGAGCTGGGCGCGGCACTGGGTGAATCGGCAGGTTCTGGAGGCTCGGTATCAGGCGCGGCAGCGCTGCTGGTTGTCGTGCTGGGCCGTGCCCCGGGCTTGTCCTCGTCGTCGCAGGCGGTCAAGAGCGCTACCAGAGACGAAGCTCCTAGAAAACCGAACGCGGCTCGGCGTGTACAGGTGGTGAAGTTATTGCTGATGCTCATCGGTGAATTGGCTTTCTGAGTTGTAGTGGTTGGTGAATAATCGGAAGTGATATGTACCCCCCACAGAAGAACCTCAGCGCTGCACAGCAGGCGAGCTAACCGACGATGGTGTGACGCATACTCCCGGCCTGAATTAGCCGATCCGGAAGGTTCGCGCCCAGCCGCAGAACGTTGTGATCTTCTTTAGGGAAGGTCAAGGCAATCTTTGAGGATTCGCCGAGTACCTTGCGAGAGCCGCGTCTTATATCCGCATTTCATGGTGCGGATGCGCAAAACGGTACGCACAATACAGGGCAGAAGATCCTCAAAAGAGTGCCTCTAGTGCAACTGTACGACGAATAAACGTTTTGTGCGAACCAATCACAAAGTTTACGTAAAAAATATTTAATTTAATAGAATATTCTCAGAAAACCGTTGAAGAAATGTAGAAGATTTACTTTACTGTCATAACTTTTAGTGTTGGGTTGAGAAGATATCGTCAAAAAGCGAAGAATATTCAAAGATAGGCTCTCCATAAAACGTGAAACCAGCATTTCTGCGATAGCGTCACGACATTAGAGAACCCATCTTTGTGCCTGTGCAGCAGAGTGAGGAAAACTCTAATGTGTCTGCTTGAAGGATGCGCGATCTGCCGCCTCCTGCGCGTGTTTACCGGCCGGAATATAGCCCTTAGTGATGCACACGAGGCGCGCATCCCGGCCATATTCTTCGAGCCGTTCTCGGTCGGCAGGGGAGTTATCGTCAGCCCAGCGTTCTTGCTCCACGCGGAAGGCAATCTGCCGAACCAAATACTCAAGATTGGGGTCGCGTAGCTCTTTCGTATATTTGTTGGCCCGAGGTACCTTAAATTCCAGATTCCACTGCGATAAATCTTTGGTATCAGGGTCAGTGGCATCTGGGTCTTGAGGCACCACGCGGTAACTCCTCAGCTGGCGGTATGGAATATCGCGCGGGTTGCGGAAAGGTCCCCGGCCAACCTGCAGAAGAGTTGGGGTGGAGACAAGGTACGAGTTCGTATACGAGACGAGCGCGACGATACCGGCAATATATCCGATTCCCAGAATAATAGCGTTATAGGGAACCGGCGGCGCGTATTCAAAATCGATATCGGTCAGCCGAAGCAAAAACAGGGCAGTGGACGCGAAAAAGATAAGGCTGCTTATCAGCGCGGTAGTGCTCAGGTCATGATCTAGCGTTAGTCCAGATTGATGACCCGTCGTACGTAGGGGCTTGCTGAGCTTACCCAGGGTAGCGCTGTAGATTTTGGGCATACCCACAGCACGGTCGTCTGGAGAAGCGCCGTGGAAGATGCGGTAGTTGCGCCGCCCAATACGTGCCGCTGCATATACCATCAGGAACGGGAGAGATAGGGCTATGGGGCGGAGTATTTCATTAAACTCCCAGAACAGCATGAAAAGGGACGCGTTAACAATCCATGCCCAAAGGTACAGGAAAAAGTGTTTATACGACCAAAACCACTTAGCGTGCTCGGTTTTGAGCGCATACTTTTTACGTACCCGCACCGGATAGACCGCCTCAATGAGCAGGCATAGCCCCAAATACACGATGAATGCTATAAGCCAAATATCCCGAAAGTCCATAACAGCATTCTACGTTGTTCGCTTTTGCGATGCTCACAGTATGGATGAACATCTCAGAAAATACCGCCGCCAGCAAAGCTGAGAAGCTGCTGCTGGCGGCGGGCAGAGTTCAGAATTTATAACGAGATTTTGTGGGAAAGCGCTGGGGCAGAGGATGTGCTACGCCTTAGCCGCCGCACGTGCCGCGCCCGGGAGCGCTTCAATGATGCGTTCCATCGCGGTATCGTCGTGCGCTCCGGAGAGGAACCACGCCTCAAAAGCACTCGGGGGAAGATATACGCTGGCATCAAGCATGGCGTGGAAAAACGCCGTGTATTTGGCGGTAGCAGAACCCTTAATATCGGCGTAGTTGTGCACGCCGTGCTCGCCGGTACCAAAGGCAACCGAGAATAGGTTGCCCGCCGTCTGAATCGAATGATCCACCCCGGCATCGGTAAGTGCCTGCGTCAGCGCAGCCTGCAGCTGTTCCGAACGTGTATCGAGCGTGCGGTAGAGGGTATTATCGGCAAGTTTGAGGGTCATAATGCCGGATGCCACCGAGAGCGGATTACCCGAGAGCGTGCCCGCCTGGTAGACGGGACCGGTCGGTGCCAGATGCTCCATCACCTCACGTTTACCGGCGAGTGCGGCGATCGGCATACCGCCGCCGATCACTTTACCGAAAGTGAAAATATCGGGAACCCAATCGTTATCTTCGGGAGCAAATTTACCCCAGTACCCGGCGGACGAGACGCGGAAACCAGTCAGCACCTCATCAAAAATCAACAGGGCATTATTGCTCTGCGTAATTTCGCGCAGACCGCGGTTAAAGCCCGGTTCGGGAGTCACCACGCCCATATTGCAGGGGGCAGCTTCGGTAATGACGGCGGCAATTTCTCCCGGATGCGCGGCGAAAGCCTCGCGCACGGCGTCAAGATCGTTGTAGGGGAGCACGATAGTTTCGGATGCGGTCGCCGCGGTCACTCCCGCCGAGCCGGGTAGGGCAAGAGTCGCCACGCCGGAGCCTGCTTCAGAGAGCAGCGCATCCACATGCCCGTGATAGCAGCCCGAGAATTTGATAATTTTATCGCGCCCGGTGATGCCGCGTGCCAGGCGAATAGCAGTCATGGTGGCTTCGGTGCCGGTAGATACCATACGTACCTGCTCGATTGCGCCGGGGATCGCGGTGTTGATGCGATCGACCACAAGCTCTGCGAGTTCTGCTTCGGGTGCGGACGCAGCGCCGAACGACAGTCCGCGTGAGGCAGCCTCTTGAACCGCCGCAACAACCTGCGGATGCGCGTGCCCAAGAATCGCCGGACCCCACGAACAGACGAGGTCTACGTATTCGTTGCCGTCAGCATCATAGATGTAGGGGCCGGATGCACGGGTCACAAAGGCGGGCGTGCCGCCCACGGAGTTGAAAGCGCGCACGGGGGAGTTTACCCCGCCGGGGATTACGGAACGGGAGCGTTCAAAAAGCTCTTCGCTGTGCTGGTGTGTGAGGTGGTGTTCGGTTGATACGGTCATGGGTAACCTTTCGTGTGTGGGCGCCTGAAAGTCTCTTATCCCATGATAGGCGGTTATCGGTTATCGGACAGAGACGCTGCCTTAATACCTACGAGTTTGGGCGAGCTGCCGCTCGACTATAAAGGTCCGAGTAGCGTAGTTTTTAGGTGTTCGACCGCCACACCTTGCTTCAATACAGTAAAACTCTGCATGCTGCCTAACACCTATCGTGGGTTATATCTCGTGCTTGCTCGCCATCATGTAACGGTAAATGTGCTCGAAGAAATCGTGCGAGACTTCGAAATGCCCGTACCGCAGCTGTTTCGCATAACTCCGCCATTCGGAGTGCTCGCGTGCTACCTCAATCGGACACGGATGCGGCGCATCCTGAAACACAACGTCACGCCTGAATGGCTCAAAATTTTCTGCCATGCGGAACTGGTAGACTCGGTCGTCCACTATCTGCCCTACGGCGGTAAAAGCCTGAACTTTCTCACCAGAGTTCATGCCGGTTTTAGGGCTGTAATACAGAATCCAATCGCCCTGTTTCATACGTGCCAGCGGTGCCTGTTTGCCGTGGCAAACCTGGCAGAATCCGCCCGCAACGCCGAGTAAAACATGCTCGCGTGAGGCTACTCCAACCCAGTAGCGCATAAGAACCTCCTAAAGCTGTGAAGAGTGCCAAGAGTCCGGGGTTAACAGTACTAACAGCCCCGAACTACAAGGTCATTCTATGTCAGTACACTGACATTAACAGCATATGTCAGAATATTGACATGAGGCAAGAGGAATTTAACCAACTTATTGGATATCGACTCAAAGAAGTGCAATCGCTGCTGCGCTCACGCATGGAAGAGGTTCTGCGCCCGCTTGGGATTACCGTTGCGCAATACGTGTGCCTGGAAATTCTAAAATCTACCCCGGGTGCTTCTAATGCTGAGCTGGCGCGGCAGGCTTTCGTAACCCGCCAAACGATGAATACGCTTTTGCGAGGGCTTCAAGAACGCAGTTTGATCGAGCGAGCAGAGCAAGCCCCCCGAGGTCGCGCGCTACCGACCATACTCACAGCGGAAGGGGAGCGTGTGCTCGATCAGGCGACCGGGCGCATCCGCGATGTTGAGCAGCACATGGTGGGTGGACTCAGCGATGCGAAACGGCAAGAATTATGGGATTTGCTGACGATCTGTATTGAAGGGCTGCACGCTGGAGGATCAAAGACCTGATGCAAGGAGGAGCAAAATCTTCCCTCTAAGACTTAAATATCCCGTATTGGAGGAGATGTAATGCTAGCCTTGAAATGCCAATAAAGAACAGAATGGGGGACTCTAGCACCAGTTGCAAGAATCAGAATATTTAGACACTCACCAAAGAATTATTTAAATAATCTATAGAACGTCAAGGACCGTGGGAGGATGTACACCTGTGAATACATCAGTTTTTGTGAGTGCAGGTATTGCTGGTGGTGTGTTGCTTACCTGTGCAGCGTTACATATTACCTATTTGGGGATGAGAGCTAAACGTGAGAGCGAAGCAATGCTTCGGCGGGCACGATACCCGTGGTGGATTCTAGTGATTGTTGATATTTTTCTGGTGGGCTTTGGCAGTTTCTTTGCATTTGTTCTTTCTGTCATTCTGACGCCAAGCGCAGGGACTCCTATAGTCATCGTACTTTTTGCTGTACCGATGTGCCTAATATTCGCATTCTTTATTTTTATTATTCTCCTTATACGTGGTCTCACGATTCGGTATATCGAGCTTGTTCCTTCGGGGTTTGTCTTTCGTAGTGGTTTTGGGCGAGTGCATAATATTCCTTTTTCTGATATCAAAGGGTACGATTATCGCCCAGCTCGATTTGATTTCGAAGGAACCCTTCGCGTGTCCATGGGAGATCGACACGCTGTGAATACTTCCCGCGGCGATAGGCTCCGCGTGATCAATCACGAAGGTAAAAAAATTCTTCAGACACAGGTACGTCATTCGGCCATGCCGGATTATGTGGGACAGTGCTTGATGTTTCGCGGTATGCAGGAACGATGGCCTCAGCTGGGGTACTCAGAGGATGAAAAAATTCTGGCGGAGTACACGAAAGATGTGGTTGTCAGGTATCTAACCGTTAATCGATGGCGACAGGATTTTTAAGGGAGGAACTGTGCATGAGACCTGGGTACCTCTCAGGGTATCCTGGTAGGGAAATATCACCGATGATATGGAGTTTCTATAATGGTTTTTGCCTGGATTGCCGTGGCAGCGCTATGTTCTATTCACCTTATTTTCTCGCTGGTACAATCTTGGGTGGAGTCTAAAAAACATCCGTACCGCGTACGGCGCTTTCATGGAGCTAACTATATTCTCTATATTTTAGTTATTGGATATCTGTATTTTGCTCCACTCATATTTTCAGGAGAATATGATGGGTCGCATACCATTAAGATAACAATCTTTGCATATGGTGGACCCATCCTGATATTAGGTTTATTTTTCCTCGTTGCTCAGCATGATATGAGTTATATCGATATAACCTCTGAAGGGTTCCTGACTCAGACCGTCTTCGGGAAAGAAAAATTTACTCCCTTTGCAGCTATTGACGGGTATATATACAGTCCCAAAAGGAAACGTCAAACCTTAAATGGGCAGCACTGGAAAATTACTCAAGACCTTAGCGATGATCTTTATCTGATAGATCCCTGGGGAAACACAGTTTTCTCGTGTATTCCGGCCAAACCTCAAGAAAGAATCTTTGGCGCCTTGCTCTATGCGCGGGCACGTTCTGGTCGTTGGCCTGACCTTGAGAACCCTGAAGATGAACTTGTGATCATGAAACTAGCAGACTCCAAATATGAAGTAACCGATTTCTTGATGGAATACCCTCAAGTAAATGGATTTATAACGCCCGAACAGACTGCTGTCCCACAACAACCAATGCCGCCACAATACCCGCAGAACGCGTATCCTCAAGAGGGCTATCTGAATTCAGGTCAGCAGCCCTCGAACCAGCAGATGAACCCCTATGGATACCTGCAGCAGCCCCACAACTATCAGCAGAATCAAAACCCACCGCAGGGGAGCGCATCGTAAAACCTGCAAGCCTCAGATAATTTCACCCGGAATATAGCCCGTGACAATAAACGGTGGGAGCAGAAACAACCCAGATGATTTCTGCTCCCACCGTTTACTGCGGAATTACTGAATGTCCTGCGGCATCAACAGGTTCTTACCGACCGGATGCTCATTCCAGAGGGCTCTTTCGGCGATACCGTTTGCTGCTTGAGTTTCGACAATGTGCTGATCGCTACTGTTTCGCGGGTCAGGCCAGCGGGAGTTATACATCCTAAACGCCAAAACCGCGAGCACACGCTCCCCACGGTATATTTTGGGGCGGAAAGAAACTTGACGACCATCAGAGGAGAACAGCGTCAGTATTTTGTTGTTGTACTCATACCAATAGCTGTAAGCGCTTACCTCGCTGTAATAGATGCGGGTGATTCGGCCGAAAGCATTTCGTTGCTCTACATAGTCACGCGCTGTCTCAACGTAGATATTTCTATAGTTGAGGTAAGCCCAAACGGCTAAGCCATAAAAGATAACAACACACAGGATAAAAGATCCCAGGATTGAGAGTGATTGTTGGGGCGTTTGCGTTGTGTTTGGATGCAGCACCATATACACGATAAGAGCTGTGAGCAGAGTGCCCACCAAAGCCGAGATGAAGACCGAAATAAGGATCAAGGCCGGATGTCTGACGCGCAAAACACCATCTGGATTTATAGGGAACTTGGCGGCACGGCGTGCATAAAGTTTATCAAAGGCAGTATTCAGAGGGCGCTGGATAATGCGGTGTAGCATGACGGTGATCTTTCTCGTTCGGTAATGGGTTGAGAGGAAAATACGCCGTGCAAACGAGCGACACCGGAAGAGTAGTCGCTTGGTTGGTGAGTGTGAGCGGCACAAAACCCCTGAAACAATACAAACGTAGCACATGAGATAGGGCACAGGTTGGCTGACTCGTCACGGAAGCTTGCAGAATCCGCCACCTAAACGACGAGCCGTCACGCATTCATTGCAGAAGATCTACCGCATATGTGATGCGCTATCGAGTTTTTTCATCACCTGAGTATCCTGATCAAAGAGCCAATTCTTATCGAAAAGAAGGCGCACAAACGCCAGCCCCAGCCCCAGGGCCAAGAAGGTGAGGAGCGACTGCACGAAACCGTTGGTAGCCGCGTACATATTCCCGCCCGAAAAATACGACATTGACAGATAAAACGGCACACCCGGAACCATCGTCACCACGGCAGGCACCGACAGGGATATACGTGAATATTTACGCCCGTGCAGCGGCGCCACGATCTCCGCCATAATGCCGACCCCGAACACCGCGACCGTCGCCGCCATATGGGGAGCCCAGCCCGCCTCCACAAGCCAAATACGCGCCGGGTTAGCGATAGCGGCAATAACGCCGCCCCATACGCACGCCACGGGAGATGCGGCAAAGAGCATGGCAAACCCGGCGGCAGCAACTCCCGATGAGATAACCTGCAGCAGGATATATAACCCCACCGGAATATCCGGGCGAATATTTTGCAAAAGCGGAATCTCGAAGAGCGAGGCAAGAACCCACACCGCGAAAGACCCGCTCACCAAAAGCACCGCCACATAGGTCAGGCGTGAAACACCGGCCAGGAAATCCATACGGGAAATATCGAGCATCCCGGTCACCATAGGGAAACCCGGAACCAAGAACAGAATTGAGGAGATGAACCCCACCATATGGTCGCTTCCCACGAGGTTTAGAGCCACCAGAAGCCTAATAATTCCAATATAGGTTCCTGCCCCAAGAAATCCGCACGCCATCCAAATCGCCATATGGCTTGTGCCGCGCTTCATGAGAGTAGAACGCAAAAATTGCCCGGCGCCAGCGGCAATAAACACGACGAGGCATTCCACCAGACCGCCCCTGTTCAGGAAGGCGAACCCGGTGCAGGCTATGGCGGAGGCGAGGGAGAGCATCCAGCGTTTGTAGAGATGCGGCATGGAATCGATGCGGGTAATCTCGGCATCAGCCTCAGATGGAGATATGCGATCGGGAAGTTCAGAAATGAACTTACCCAGCAGGTCAATCTTGTAGGAGTTAATGCCCATCGTGCGCTGCTCGGCAACTTCAGTACGGAAATTACCGTCTGCATATGATGAGGTGGCGATCTCTGTGAAGGTCACTTGCGCATGATGTTCCTGTAGCCCCACGGCCTTCGCTAAACGCGCCATTGATGCCTTGATACGGTAGGCGCTTGCCCCCGATTTCATGAGGATTCTGCCAAGCTTGAGGACCACCTGCGATTGCGACACGATATATTTGTGCTGTTCGCGGGAGGAACCGAGGTAGATACTGTACGTGTTGGTGTCTTGATATTCCATGACAATTCTGAATGCTGATGTGATACATAACCGGCGCGCTGCACTGCACCTTGGGGCGAGAAGCCCTACCTCTTTAGCATAGGGGTTAGCGGCGCGCAGGTATAGTGCCGAACGCTTTGCAAACCGGCGAGATAACCTTCGCGATACATAGTGAATAGGGGAGTTAAGCAGCCTCAACAGAGTCTGTTCAACGTGACGAAATCAACGAGGCTGATAGAGAATTAACGGCGTATTGGCCACCGACCGTCGATAACCTCGTTCTCTTTACCCGGCTTGGTGCGCAGCCAGTCCTGGAAATCGCGCGCCTGATCAAGCGACCACTGAACCTGATGCGTGTGGAGGGCAGCGGCATCCGTGGCGACCTCGGGGAAACGCTCGGCGAGCTTAACGAGTAGCCGCTCGGCGGCGAGCGCATCCGCCTTAGATGTGTGGGCGTTCTCTAGAACCACACCGTGTTCGGCGGTGAGGGTTTCGAGCTTGCGGTTGCCACGTTTGCGGGGAATAACGTGCTTATGAATCACGTACGGGTCAAGAATGTTCCCGGCGGGCAGCTCGCCGTGGGCGATGTTATAGCGGAGCATCTCATGGTGAAGCACCGAAAAATCGTAGGCGGCGTTAAACGCGATGACGGGTATGCCATCTAGGAAGAGCGAACCGATCGCACCCGCGACCTCCCAGATCACCTGTTGGGCAGGTTGCCCGTGGGAGCGCGCATATTCGGTTGTGATACCGTGCACGGATGCGGCACCTTCGGGAATCTCAATGCCGGGGTTAGCCAGCCACTCGCCAGCTCGCTGCACGCTCCCATCCGGGTTCAGCAGAAGCAGCGAAGCGGTCACGATGCGGGCGGTTGTCACATCGACACCGGTGGTCTCTAAATCGAAGGTTGCGCGAGGGGCATCTATCCAGCTCATAGCTCAAGCCTAGCGGAGTTCGCGTGTAAATGCCCGATGCTTCGTGACGTTCTCAGGCAGAGGACACATCTGCGTAGCGCTGAGAAACCCCGATAAACTTAAAGCCATGACGGCTACACTCATCCTGGGGGCGCCCGGTACGGGCAAGACTGAGCGCGTGATTACGGCGGCGGTAGATTTTCTGAACGCCGGGGGCGATCCCGCGCGGCTTTTGGTGCTGACCCCTACCCGCGCGGGTGCTACTCGTGTGCGCGATGAGCTGGCACGGCGTATCGACCGCAGCATGTCTACCGCGCCCACTCGCGCGTGGGCTGCGTATGCCTTCGATCTGTTGCGTCGCGCGCATGTGTCGGGACTTTTGCCCGGAGTGGAGTTCTCTCCGAAGCTGCTTTCCGGGCCCGAGCAGGATGTGATGATCGGCGAAATCCTGGCGGGGCACCGCGAAGGCAAGGGCGCGGCGGTGCGTTGGCCCGCCGATTTGCATGAGGCTCTAGGTACTCGCGGTTTCCGCCAGGAGATTCGTGACTTTTTTGACCGTATTGCCGAATATGCGCTGACCGCCGAAGAACTTGAAAACCTGGCGCAAACCCTGGACCGCCCGGCCTGGCATTCGGTGGCGCAGCTCTATACCGAGTACCAGCAGATTCGTCGTCTGCGTGCCCCAAACGCTTACGATCCCGCCGCGTTAATCCATGAAGCGTGCGCCTTCCTGCTGGCAAACCCCGAATATTTGCGGGAAGAACGCGCGCGCTTCGACCTGATCCTGATTGACGATGCACAGGAACTTAGCCCCTCCGTGTACCGGCTGATGCGCATCCTAGTAGGGCGTGAGCCGGGGCAGGTTCTTGCCACATACACGGGCGATCAGCGCGAGGCAGTGGAGGCTGCATTTGCGCCGTCCGCACGGGTACTGATGACCTGCTGCACTGAAACCGTGGTGCAGGGGTTCCGCGGTGCGCGCCCCGACCTAGCGGCGACTTTACCCCAGATTTTCCCGGAATTGCAGCGAGAAGAACTGAAGACTTCGTACTGCATGAATGCGCCCATCACCCTGGCTTGGCAGAATATCGCGCGTCGGCTCCCCGTGATTGCGAATGTACCTACGCCGCGCGAACCGCAGACCGCACCGAGTAAATATGAGGAATCTGCGCTCCTGCGCCTCAGCGATGATGGTGACCTGCTTGACCCGCGGCACTCTGATGAACTTCCCGAGGGAGTTTTCGGGTACCTTCTGGGTTCTCCTCAGGACGAGGCGAACCAGGTAGCACAACTCCTTCTTGAGGACTATCTGTACCGGGGAGCGGCGTATGCGCGTTCGGCGATTATCGTGCGAAGCGGCACCGAAGTTTCGCGGTTCCGGCGTGTCTTGGCGGCATCCGGCATCCCCACCGTGACGGGTGCAGCGCTGGTTCCGGTGCGTGATGAACCCGCTGTACGCCCTTTCCTGGATGCGCTTTCTCTGCTGGTTTATGCCCGTCAGCAAAGCGCCGACTACCTGAAACTGCCGGATCATAACGATTTCGACGGGAGCCTCACGGAGAATATAACCCCCGAAGCTGTCACGGAGGCGGGCACACGTTCTGCCGATGACGAGGCCGAAAAACTCGCACGGCAAAGCCTAGCCGATGTTCTCGCCGAAGAAAATCGCACAAACCCCGGCAGCGGCGCTCACAACGCGATTACCTTGCTGACTTCGCGGCTTGGGGGCGCATCCAGCATGGAAGTGCGCCGTCTACGTCAGCAGCTTCGCGCCGCAGAACTGCGAGCGGGCGGGCACCGTTGTAGCGACGATCTTCTGCTGGGCGCCCTCTTGAACCCGCAGGCACTTCCGGCGCAAGGTATCGGTGCGGCGGTACGCCGCGTGGCACGTGTACTTGCCGCCGGGCATAAGGCTCTCACCGAACGCGGCGCCAACGCCGAAACCGTACTTTGGGCGCTGTGGCAGGCAAGCGGACTCGAAAAAATTTGGGTGACCGAAAGCGCGCAGACCGGGCCGGAAGCCGAGCGGGCGCATCGAAATCTTGACGCCATGATAGGGCTTTTTGAAGCGGCTACTCGTTTCGTCGACCAGATGCCCGGTTCCTCCGCTGAGCTGTTCCTCGACTATATCGATGCCCAAGACCTTCCCATGGATACTCTCGCGGCGCGCGGCAAACGCTACGATGCGGTTGAAATCCTCACCCCGGCACTCGCGGCGGGCAGGCACTGGCAGACCGTCTACGTTTGCGGGCTACAGGATGGAACCTGGCCGAATACGACGGTGCGCGGCTCGCTCCTCAAAGCTGGTGAGCTGACCGACATCTGCGATATGGGTATTGCCGCAGCTCAGCAGGTGCGCATGAGCGACCGTGTGCGGGCGGTGCGGCACGACGAATTACGCATGTTCTCCACGGCAATATCGCGGGCGAACGAAAGGCTCGTTGTCACCGCCGTGAGCTCAACGGAAGACGCACCCAGCGAATTTTTCGATATTCTCGTGCCGGATGCGCGCACCGCCGACATCACCCACGTGCGCCGCCCCATGACCCTGCGCGCCCTCGTCGCGGAACTAAGGCGGTATGCGCAGGCCCAAGACACAGACCCCGCCCTGGCAAATGCTGCGGCAGCACAGCTCAACAGGCTGGCGCAGGCGGGGACACCCGGGGCAGCCCCGGAACAGTGGTGGGGACTTCTGCCTCTCTCCACCGAGCAGAATGCGTTTATATCGCATCCGTATCGCGACGGCTTGTCGACTGACTCTGGTGACCCCGAAAAACTCACAGTTCCGGTATCGCCCTCGCGTATCGAGACGATTCATAAATCGCCCCTGGACTGGTTCGTATCGGCGGCTCGTGCCGAGGCGCAGACCGATACATCACGCTCGCTGGGAACGCTCATTCACGCGATCGCAGAAGAATACCCGGATGCCGACTATATGACCCTGCGCGGTCAGCTTGAGGAACGCCTGAGCACGCTCGCGCTGCCTGATACTTGGGAGGGACAGCAGATACGTGAACGTGCAGAGAAAATGGTGGATAAACTCGCGGTGTATATCAACGAGATTATGCCGGGTGATCACCGCGAACTCGTGGGTGTTGAGGGGGCCTTCCGGGTTTTGGTTCCTGGCGATACTGTGAACGCCCAGATTTCTGGGCGAGTCGATAGGCTGGAGAAAACCGAGGACGGACGATACGTCATCGTCGATTTAAAAACGGGTAAAACCAAACCCAATAAAAACCAGATCGCCGAACACGCCCAGCTTGCTGCCTATCAGGTAGCGGTAGAGGCGGGCGCCGGGGATGCCATGAGCCGTGATTTCGGCGTTGAGCCTGACGGTCTTAATATTCCTGCCGGGCTTGAGCACCGCGAAGTGGCACCCCAGCGTTTCGAGGTTTTCACGCGCAAATCCGGGGGAGCCGCGCTTGTGCAGCTGGGCGACGGCACCGCAGCGTCTTCCCGGAATCGTCCCCAAGAGCAGGATGCGCTCGACCCGGAAACCGGTATCTGGGCGGTTCAGCTGGTTCAGCGTGCGGCGGAGCTGATCGCCGGTGCCGTTATGCAGACGCGGCATCGGCCCGGGGAAACCTGCCGCCTGCCCGAAATTTGCCCTCTATGCCCGCAGGGACGCCAGGTCACTCAGGATTAGCTCGGCAACTGCACCTTTGCTTGCCGGTGTGCCGAGCAGACAACCCCGGCAGAAACGACAGGCTCCCACAGGACACTAGTTAGTGGTGCCTAGAGGGTGACGTGCGGCCTCTATTCTGAATTGCGTCGGTGGTAAACTGCATCCTGTGGCTGTATCACATCTGATACAGCTGACACTATCACCCCGTCAGGAATGGATACGTACCGTATGACTACCTCTGAACCGGCTCAGCCGCACAAGCATGACGGCGACCGTGGCGCATCCGGAGTATCCGGGGGAACAACACACCAACCTGCTCGACTTAGCGCCCACGAGATCGCGCGCGCGCTGGGGTTGAATCCGCCCACCGATGAACAGGTTCGCATCATTGAGTCGCCGCTTGAACCGCGGCTTGTGATCGCTGGCGCGGGCTCGGGAAAGACCGCGACGATGGTCGATCGTGTGGTGTGGCTTGTGGCCAATAAAATCGTGCGCGCCGATGAAGTTCTGGGCGTTACCTTTACCCGCAAGGCCGCAGGAGAGCTGCGCGATCGCATGCGCACCCGCCTAAATATTCTGCGCGAACGTAACCTGATTGAGCTGAGCGAAGAAGAACTTCTTGCAGGCTCTTCCGAGCCCACCGTCTCTACCTACCACTCATACGCGAATAATCTTGTCAAAGAATACGGTCTGCGCCTGGGCGTTGAGCAGGATGCACAAATGCTTGGCGATGCTCAAGCCTGGCAGCTCGCCGCGCAGATCGTGCAGTACTGGGACGGCGACCTACCCGCCGCCAGCTCAGCCTCGGGAGTCGCCTCAAAAAGTACGATCGTGCAGAGCCTTTTGCAGCTGTCGGGGGAGTGCGCCGAACATCTGGTAAGCCCGCAGCAGGTTATCGAATTTTGTTCCGCACACCTGGCGGCGTACGAATCACTCAGTTCGCCCGGTCCCAGTGCCAACGCGAAAAAGGTCATAGAGAGGCTGAAAGCCAAAATTATTTTGGCGAAGCTTGTGCAGCGGTATGCGCGAGTGAAAGCGCGTATGCAGGTGCTCGATTACGGCGACTTGATCGCGTTGGCGGCGCGGATCGCCCGTGAGGTGCCAGCCGCCGCACAGTTGGAGCGGGAACGCTATAAAGTTGTGCTTCTTGACGAATTTCAGGATACATCGCACGCCCAACTGCGACTCTTCGCCGATTTATATGGCGCTAGCGACGGGCATGATGGGCGTCCCGGTCAGCCTGAGCATCCGGTAATGGCGGTGGGGGACCCGAAACAGTCTATTTACGGGTTCCGCGGTGCCTCCGACGGTCAGCTGTTTAGTTTTTATCAATACTTCCCAACACGCGATGAAACGCCTCTTTATTTGACAGTTGCGTGGCGTAATGACGTCGCTATTTTGGATGCCGCAAACCTGATCGCCGCTAAACTCAAGAATATTCCCGATTGGGTGCGTGCCCCTGCTCCGCCTCACGTGCCCGATCTGCGGCCTCGCTCGGTGATCCTCAATCCCGATGAATCAGGTTACCGCGCTATGCTCGGTTCAGTGCAGTTGGCACGCTACGGGTCCGAGACCGAGGAAGCACAGGGCATTGCCGAACGTATCGTGCAGGAACGCGCCCGCTACGCCGATACTCCGGCGCAGATGCCCACGATGGCGGTGCTTACCCGTACCCGGGCGCAGATGGAACCCATTCGCCAGGCTTGTGAGAGCCTGGGTGTTCCCGTGCAGGTGGTTGGTTTGGGTGGGCTTCTGGAACGCCCCGAAATTATTGATATGGTCTCGATGCTGCGGGTCTTAGCAGACCCGAACCGTTCAGACGCCCTGATGCGTCTGCTCGCTGGCGCACGTTGGCGGCTGGGCACAGCGGATCTGCTTGCGCTAGGGGATTGGTCGAATTACCTAACGACCACGCGCGAGAAAAATATGGGACGAACCTTTGGCGAGCAGCCCTCTGAGGAGACGAGCGGAGATGTACCTTCGAGCCCTCAAACTGATACCGATGCCAATCTGCGTTCCGCCCACGAAGAATTTGAGCGGGCTCGTAAAAACGCTGTGGAAGACCTCGCCGAATACGGTTCGCTTATTGAAGCGATCGAGCATCTTCCCGCAGCAGATGAGGCCGGTAACCCTATCTACCCTGCGGATTACCCCGAATCCCGGCGCCGTCTGAGCGTTGAAGGTTTGCGCCGTCTGCACGCTTTCACCGCCGAGGTTGAGTATCTGCGTCAGTTCACCACCGAGGATATTGGCACCCTGCTCTATGAGATTGAGCGTGTGATGCTCCTGGATATCGAGCTTGCCGCCCGCCCCGGCGGGGACGCCTACGGATCGCGCGCGCATCTGGATGCTTTTCATGAGGTCGCCGCAAGTTACGCTGCGAGTTCACCGCGCATCAACGCGATGCTCTATGCTGGCGCAGACGGAACCGAGGTCGATGAGGACGCCCCCACCGCCCGGCGGTTTGTGCTCTCTGCCAACGGTATTAGCTATCTGCTGGGTTTTCTCTCCTGGCTGGAACAGGCCCAAAACCACGAGCGGGGGCTAACCCCCGCCGAAGAGGAACCCCGGCGCGATGCGGTGCAAATCCTTACGATGCACGCGTCGAAAGGTCTGGAATGGGATCACGTGTATCTGCCACGCATGTGCGATAAATATCCCACTCGCCCACACACCTGGCACCGCCTGGAACCTGGAAGCCTGCCCTGGCCTCTACGAGGTGACCGCGACTATCTGCCGTCCGCTTTGGAACGGGCTGAAGAGGTGAGCGCCCTAGAGAACTATAAAGAGCTCAATGCGCGTCTTGAAGACGGCGAAGATATGGCGAATGACTATGTGGGCTTTGAGGGACGGAGGCTGGTTTATGTGGCCATGACCCGCGCCCGCTCGCTGCTGCACATCAGTAATTGCCGATGGGTGGGCCCGAACGTAAACCCCTATCAGCCCGAGCCCTATTGGAACGAGCTGGTGCAATTCGCGCAGGGCGATGCTGAGGAACCTTACGAAGGTATTCAGGTGGCACCCTGGCTTTACCCGAGCTATCTGGGCACCGGTTTTTACACCTCTGGGTGGGCGATTGAGCATCGTGACGCCAGCATTGAGGTACTTTTTGGGCGCTGCTTGTGGCTTGAGAATTACAGTATTCCCCAGGGCATACGCCTAGAAAATGGTACGTCTGTACCGGTTATTCCCGCTCCTAATGACCCCGAAGATACGGCGGCTTCTCAGTGCTATACAAGCGAGGTCTATGAGCAGATCGCGCGTGCGCTTGTGCATGACGGTGGAAACCCGATCACAAATGCCGAGGTACTGAATCTGCCTGAGGTGCACCGGGTGAAGCAGGCGCTGATGGGCGGCGTGCAGGAGCCCGGCCTGCCCGATCCGCAGGAGTCCAAAGGGGCATACGATGAAAATCTGGAACAGCTCAAAAAGCGTTACGGGCTGGATGCGGTCGAGAATTTCCACTACGCCCGCGAACCTTTAGCGCAGCTTGCGGAAGGGAAACGTGGCCCTGAGCAGCCGGGGGTTCGACCGCAGATTGTGCACCGTTTCTTGGAACCGGCGGCGTGGGTGAAAGATAACCCGCAGCAGGGCTCCGTGCTGACCGCCGACTGGCCTTTTGACCCCTTTGACGGCGCTCAGGTGATCCGCTGGGCATCCGAGAAAGACCTCGCCGAACGCACCGAGAATCGTGACATTATTGCGGTACCCGGTCAGCGGCGTGCACGGGTGGAGCGTGCCGCTCTTAACGTGGCACGCGGGTCGTTAAGCCTTGACGATCTCGATAAACTTGCCAACCCTACCGAAGCGGAATCTCAGCAGATTCAAGATTGGGAGCATGAGGTCGATCTGCTTCTTGCCTTGGCACAGCGCGCCGTTACCCCAGCGGTTCCTGCGAAACCCGAGCATATGTCGGCATCCACCCTCATTGCTTTGTCGGAGGATAAAGAGACGGTTCTGAGTCGCCTGGTGCGTCCGGTACCGATGCAGCCATCTGCGGCGGCGCGGCAGGGTACACTTTTCCACGCCTGGGTTGAGGAGTACTTCGGGGACGAACCTATGCTCGATATACAGGACGAACTTTATAGCGATGATGATCTTGACGGCAGTTTCGACCTTGATAAACTGCGCGCGACATTTCTTGAGAGTGAATGGGCTTCCCGTACCATATGGCGCGCCGAATATCCGGTAGAAACTCACGTGGCGGGCGTGAACATCCGCGGGCGTATTGATGCGGTCTTCCGCCGCACCGAACAGATCACTAACGCCGACGGCACCCTCCAGGAGCAGGAACACTGGGATCTCGTGGACTGGAAAACCGGGCGTAAACCCTCCGCACACGCGATGCGGCATAAACGCATCCAGCTGGCATTGTATCGGCTTGCCTTCGCTAAGATACAGGGGATAGACCCTGAACGTGTGCACGCGGCGTTCTACTATGTTGGCTCTGACCAGACCGTGTGGGACACCGATATTGCCGGTGGTCTGCAGAACGAACAGCAGCTTGAACGCATTATCTCCCGTGCCGGATGGGGCGAAGAACTTCCGGGGCGGCCGCGGTAGCCTGGCCCATGCATCATGGTAGAGGTAGATAGCGCAACCGGAACATATCCTTTAGTCGCAACGGAATAAAGGCTGAGACGCCACCTTGATGGGTGGCGTCTCAGCCTTTAAACCTATCGTTTTCTACTCTAGTCTTCGTCGTCAATAACCTGCGGAATATCTTCTTCCTCTTCTTGCCCGAGTAACCCACCGGTCGCGCGCAGACCATCCTGCACATCCAAAAGCATGGCAACGGCATGCTGCACAATATCGTCATCGCCGATCTCAGCACCGTGCGCCAACCACTGAGCAATCGCAAATTCCGCATAGAAGTGCGCCCGCTGAATCAAATGCTCATCCGGTTCGGGGCGCATCTGCCGCTGGTAAGCATCCAATACACTGTCAGTAAAACCCTGATCGGAACAAGAGAACAGCCACGCAAAATCTTGGGCAGGATCTCCCACCTGAACATCAGACCAACCGGTCACCTCAACAATCTTCGCGCCATCAAGCACCAAGTTATCGGAGTTCATGTCACCATGGATCACGTGAGTCTGGAACTGCCATGTGGAACCGGGGGAGAGCACCGAACGCCAATGTGCTAACAGATCCGCAGGAATCTTGCCGGTTTGCGCCACACGCTCAAGCTCAACACTGCGGCGGCGGCGAATCTCCTCAGAATTATACGAGGGCAGACCCGCCTCAAACACCAGATCGTGCGGCATCGTGTGCAGAGTCGCCAAAATTTTACCGAGAGAAACGGCCAGGTCCTCTTGACCATCTGCCATATGCCCGTTCTGCGCCGCAAGATCATCAACCTCATAAGAGGTACCGGGAATATGCGTGTAAATGAAAACGCTGCCGTCCTGATAAGGCACAGTACCCACCACAGTCGGCACCTGGAAAGGCAGGCGAGCACGCAGACCGGGGGTAAAAGACTGAAGAATAAGGTGCTCCGCCTCAAGCCGCATGCTGGCATCGGGGCGACGAGGAGCACGTACACGCCAGCGACGATTGGTCGAATCCACAATAATAGCTGAGTCAAAATCGGCGGTGTCGTCAAGAACGGCGGATGCGCCCACAGGGTAAATTCCCGGCACACCCGCTGACACAATGGCGGCAAGCTGAAGAGGCGTTAAAGTCACCCTCTTAGGGTATCAAATGAGTCCTCATGAGGTTCGGCACGTTCGCCCCTCGCACACATTCTCGCGTGCGATCCCTTGAAAACTCGGGTCACGCAGCAATAAACACGGAATAAAGATACTCCTACCTTGGGCTTGATTATACTAACCGCCGCAGACAGACCCCATCTAAGGTAAAGGTACAATAGTAACCAGCGTCTGAACACCCGCAGAGCACCAGGAGAGGGGCGTTATGCCAGCACAGGGCGCCGGAGCATCCAAACAGCAAGCTCTCTTCGGCATACCCGCCCAAAAATCGTCCCCGGCTCACCCCCGGACCCCACAGGCACCGGCACGACCGGTCCCTTCACCAGCCGCTCCGCAACAAAATCACGCTGCGCCCCAGCTTTCCCCCGAAGACATCCTCGCGGGTCTCGACGAAGACCAACGCCGGGTCGCCTCCGAACTCAACGGCGCGATGCGCGTACTCGCAGGCGCCGGAACCGGCAAAACCCGCGCTATCACCCACCGCATCGCCTACGGAATCGCCTGCGGAAAATACGTTCCCCAACGCGTTATGGCTCTCACCTTCACCACCCGCGCGGCAGAAGAAATGCGCCTTCGACTGCGATCCCTCGGCGCCGTAGGAGTCCAAACCCGAACCTTTCACTCCGCAGCGCTGCGCCAACTCAGGTATTTTTGGCCCAGCGCTATCGGCGGTTCATTCCCCGATATCGTCAAACATAAAGCCGGTTTAATCACCGAAGCCGCCCAGCGTCTACGCATGAGCGTCGACCGGGCACTTGTACGCGACATTGCGGCAGAAATCGAGTGGGCAAAAGTCAGCCTGTTCACCCCCGACACCCTCACGCCGCACCTGCACCAGCGCAACCTGCCCTCCGGAATAACCCCGCAGAACATGGTGCGGCTCTTCCGCGCCTACGAAGATCTCAAAGACGAAAGGAACCTCATCGACTTTGAGGACGTTCTGCTTCTGACCGTCGGCATTATCGAAGATGACGATGCGCTCGCTGCCACCATCCGCGAACAATACCGACATTTCGTGGTAGACGAATATCAGGATGTCTCACCCCTCCAACAGCGCCTTCTCGACGCCTGGCTGGGGGAGCGCGATGATTTATGCGTCGTGGGCGATGCCTCGCAGACCATATACTCGTTTACCGGCGCCACCAGTCGGCACCTCCTGGAATTTCCGCGACGGTACCGGGGCGCACACACAGTACGGCTCACCCGAGACTACCGCTCGCACAGCCAAGTGGTCGAACTGGCAAACCGACTCCTAGCGGCACGGCGTCCACGCCCAGACTCCACCGAATTCTCCTGGGCACCCCCGCTCAAACTCATTTCCCAGCGCGGACCGGGAGCCGAAAGCCAATGGTTCGGATATACGGATGACGAACGTGAAGCCGAAGGCATTGCCGAAAAAATCCAGGATCTCCTTGAAAAAGACGGAGTTCTGCCATCAGAAATTGCGGTGCTTTTCCGCACTAACGGGCAGTCCGGGCTTCTGGAGGCGGCGCTCGCCGATCGCGGTATTCCGTATCAGTTACGCGGAGCTGAGCAATTCTTCGATCGTCCCGAGATCAAGCAAGCGATGCTTGCCCTGCGAGCGTCGGCAAAATCAACGGACGGTTCCGAGAACGTGCCCCGTTATGTGCGTGAAGTGCTGGAACCTTTGGGATACACCGAAAAAGCGCCCCAGTCCGCTGGAGCTGTACGCCAAAAATGGGAGTCTCTTGCCGCGATCGTCTCAATGGTTGATCATCTGGAAGCTATCCGCATCGAAGACATCGCTCAAGCGGAGGCCGCAGGGGCTCCGGTTCCGCATCGGCTTACCGTACACGATGTCGTTGCAACGCTTGCGCACCGACTTGCTACCCAGGACGCTCCCGTCATGGAAGGCGTCACGTTAGCCTCTTTGCACTCTGCGAAGGGCTTGGAATGGGATGCGGTCTTTCTCTGCGGTTTAAACGAGGGACTTATGCCCATTACCTTCGCTCAAACCTCCGACGAAATTGATGAAGAACGCCGCCTGCTTTATGTGGGGATTACACGTGCCCGCAAATACCTGTGGTTCACATGGTCGGATTCACGGACCGCCGGTGGGCGGGGAAAACGCCGTCGTTCCCGCTTCCTGGATGATATTGACCCGTCCCGTCAATCCGCCCGACACAGCTAAATACCTGCGCACTCGCGGAGAGTTACATTCATAAGACACCGTACCTAACGCTCAGATAGGGCAACATATGATGGCACGACAGAAAGTCCGACAGCACCACGAAGTTATTCCGGCGACCGCATCCACCCCGGAAATCCTGGTGGTGCGTTCGTCTCGCCGCCGCAGAACCGTCAGCGCCCAACCGCAGGAAGATGGAAGTATTCGCCTGTTGGTACCCGGGGCGAGTACGGATGCGCAAATTCGCGAATATCTGGAAAACCTGATTCCCCGCGTGCAAAGGAAACAGCGGGAGACTTCTCGGCGGCGCCGCATTTTTGCGTCTGATGATTACTTGACGGAGCGTGCTCGTGCTCTGGCTGCAAGGTATCTGTCCGAGCTCGTGCCCGAGAAATTTCCCAATTCTATCCGTTGGGTCTCGAACCAGCGTAAACGGTGGGGATCCGCCACACCGACTCAGGGCACCATCCGTATTTCCGATGATCTTCAGGGAGCCCCCGAATACGTGGTTGACTCCGTGGTCTACCACGAACTTTGTCACTTCGTGGAACTTCACCATAACGCCCGTTTTCGCACTCTAGAAGCCCGGTTCCCTGACCTTGATAAGGCACGGGCATTCTTGGCGGGTATGGAATTTATACGCGCGCAAGCCACCAACTAAGAACCGCGATGATCCACAACAAATGTGGGTCCCGAAGGCAGAAAACCTTCGGAACCCACAGAGCATTTCATCGGCTGGTATCACGCATGAGATGCGGTGCGTATCCCCCAATCGCCCACAGCGTCTAATGCATGATTACGAAGCGTGGTGCGTGTTATGTATTAGGTTCGTCGCCGGTGGAAGATTCACCGCCGTCGGACTCGCCTTCATCAAAACCACCGTCCAGAAGTTTCTGCAGCTCGGTGTCAAAGTCAATATCCTCAACCTTGAACTCATTTTGGCGTGCTTCATAGGCATCGGGGTCTTCAAGCTCAGCGGCGGTCGGCAGAGTCTCCGGCGCTGCCCACAGTTCATCGCGGGCCTCATATCCGTGCTTCTCCTCATAGGTGCGCCAAAAATTCTGTGCCTCACGCACCAAGCGAGGGCGAATCTCCAAGCCGACCAGAGTCTCGAACACGCGCTCGGTCGGGCCGCCTTCGATACGGCGACGTACCAGAGTTTCCGCCAGCTGCGGGGCTGTAGGCAGGTTTTGGGTTGCCTGCTCAGCTACCAACGATACCCAGCCCTCTACTAGGGCAAGAATAGCTTCCAGACGCTCAACTGCAAGTTCTTGGTCTTCGGTGCGCTGCGGGTTGAACAAGCCGCCGTCGAAGGCATCCTGTACGGCCTCGGGGTTGCTCAAATCTACCTGGGATGCGGCATCCTGAATACGATTCATATCCACACGGATACCACGAGCATAACGGCTTACCAGCTCCAAAATATCTTCACGCAGCCACGGGTTTGTGCGGTGCAGACGAATCAGCGCTGCCTCACGCACCGCCAGGTACAGCAGAATTTCCTGCGCGGGCACTTCAATATCTTCAGCAAGCTGAGTGTAACCGGCGGGCAAAAGTGCACTGCGCCCTGGCGCGAGGGGGAATCCAATATCGGTAGAAGAATATACCTCACCGGCAAGCTCGGTCAGCGCCTGCGCCATCTGAGCCCCAAAAATCATGGAACCAATATTGTTCAAGAATCCGGTGCCGCCCAAAAGTTGAGCCAGCTCTTCGGGAACATCTTCGGTGGAGGGGAGCACCATCGCCTGAGTTACCTCAGCCGCTACGGGTTGTACCATATCACGCCAAGATTCGAAGGAAGAATCGAGCCATTCAGCCTTGGACCAGGCCTCAACAGGAATATTGTGACGCTCAAAAATGGTGACGCTGTCTAACCACAGATCGGCGAGGTTAGAGGCATCGCGCGTGGCCGCCCTCAAGGACTCGGTGATGGCAGGATCCTCCCCAGTGGTCGCTAAGAGCTGACGAGCCTGGTCTTTCACACCCTGCCAGTTAATCCCGTTTTCACTAGCCCCAGCAGTAAACATTGATTGCACCTGCGCAAAAATACCCTGGAGCATAGAGGGATCAAAAGACATACCCATAGCGTTCATATCTTCAGGGTTTATATTTCCGTTCAGAAAAGCAAACGGGTTATCCGCTGTGCCGTTGCCGTTCTGCTCGGCGTTAGGATCAAAGCCCTGTTCCTGCATTTTTTTCAGGAACTCCTCAAGGGGATCTCGGTCATTTGAATTATCGTTGGTGGGGTTCTCAGCCATGTCACATACCTTTCAGTATTGAGGGCGGGCACAGTCTGCCCCTACCCGTCTAGTAAAGGGTACCTGGTAAACCTGTGAGTTTGCCGTGATTTCGCGGTATTCGCTCTAGGCACAGCCCATCTTATGACCTTGGCGGCGTACAATGCTGACGCCGCGGTGTACCCCGGCTCATCATGTGGTGTTCCCAACAAAAATATCGGGTACTCTAAGAAGCATGGCTAAGCGTGCATTTTTCTTGAGAAAGTCCCATCAGCAGAGCGATGAATCTCCTCCACTATCAGAACGACGTCCCCTGAATCTGCGCTTTCTAACTGCTTCCGCAACCTGTTTGCTGATGCTCGGTGCTTTTGTGCTGCCCAGCTCATATAGCAAAGAAGGGCCCGGACCTCTCTTCGATATTCTCGGGCAGTACCAGGATCAAGATATTATCCAGATCAACGGCACGCAAACCTATCCCACCACTGGGAAGTTGAATATGACCACGGTATCTGTCTCCGGCGGACCCTACACCGTTCTCCCCGGAGCGGATGCGTTCTACAGTTGGCTGGCTGCGGACGGCAACCGTTACCTTGTGGTTCCCTCCGAAATTACTTATCCGCACGTTACCCACCAGCAAGCTAACCAAGTCAGCAGCGCACAAATGGCGGATTCTCAAACCCAGGCGAAAGTTGCTGCGGCGCGTTACCTTAAACTGCCGGTGACCGAGAAGATCAGCGTTCTCCAAACCGCCTCCGGATCACCCGCTGAGGGGCAGGTGCAGGGTGGGGACCACATCCTCAAAGTGGGGGATAAACAGATCAATACTCTCAAAGATGTCACCGAAACTGTGCAGGCTTCAGAAGGACGTCCCGTCACCTTCGAAATCAGCCGGAATGGCGAGAACAAGAACGTTACTCTCACGCCGCGGCGTGACGATAAATCGGGACGCTGGCTTGTTGGAATTGTGCTTAAACAGGACTTTGATCTTCCCTTTGAGGCAACCTACAACCTTGACGGTGTTGGCGGCCCCAGCGCGGGTCTCATGCTCACCCTTGGTACCATCGATAAGCTCACCGAGCAAAGCCTGCTTGCCCCCGAAGGCGCAGGAAACGAAGATTCAGCCCGAAGCTATATAGCCGGCACCGGCACCATAGATGCCAATGGTAAAGTCGGTGCCATCGGCGGCATTAAATATAAGATTATCGCTTCCGGACGCCACGGTGCCCACTACTTTTTGGCACCGCGCGAAAACTGTGGCGATCTTCAAGAAATCCGCAGAACTGACCCCGATGTTTTCAAATACTATCGTGGGGAAACACCGGCAGGTGATATGCAGGTAATCCCGGTCGATAACGTTGATGAGGCCGTGGATGCCCTCACCAAGATTAAGAACGGAGCCGCCCCCGAGCAGTTCCCCACCTGCGGGTAAAAGGTTTTCGGCAATCTAGGCGTGCACGTCGGGTGATGGGTAAACATACGGTAATTCTCCGCGTGTTTGCCCACGCTCCTGTCCGTGTCAGAGTGCCACATTTGAGATAATGTTTATTAACTATGTTCCAGCCACCAACGAAGTGAGGAATCCGTGACGGCATCTGATAACGAACATCAACCTCCTCAGCCTCCCCGTCGCGCGGGAGCAGACCAGAAAAAGAAAAAGCGGCGCTATCCGGGTCCTTTGGGTATTACCATCGCGGTGGTCATAGTCTTGATTATGGCGTTTGTGTATGCCACACAGGTGTATACGGATTGGCTATGGTTCAATCAGCTTGGTTTTGGCAGCGTCTTCACCACCGAAATCTTGCTTCAGAGCTCTATCTTTGTGGTAACCGCGCTCGTCGTAGCGGTACCGTTCTGGGCTTCGATGTCTTATGCCATCAAACATGCTGACCACGATGATTCTCAGGCGAAGAAAGACGCCAAAAACGCGGATAAATCTGAGGAACAGGCTCGTCACGAGACCTCTAAAGCTGGTCCGCATGAGCGCCATACGACCACCGAGCATGAGCATACGGAAGCCGAAGACCTTCTGCGTGACATGTTTGGCGGGCGTGATTTCACCGATAGTATGGCGCGGTACCGTCGGGGGATGGAGCGCATCCGCAAGATTCTCTTGGTGATTCTTCCAATTGCTTTAGGGTTCTTTATTGGGAGTGCCGGAATTAGCCAGTGGCAAACCGTGGCGCTTTTCTTGAACCGTCAGGACTTCGGCGTTCAAGACCCCGAATTTGGGTTGGATGTTGGATTCTTCGTTTTCACTCTTCCGTTCCTCAATCTGGTGGTTAATCTTTTGACCGCTGTTATCGTGCTCTGCGCTATTGGCGGTGCTATTATGCACTACTTCTACGGTGGTATTAAGGTTCGCCCAGGCGGTGTAGGAACTTCCGCCGCGTTCCGCCGTCATGCTGCGGTTTTGGCATGCGCCTTCCTTCTGGTGCGCGGTGCTGCGTTCTGGCTGGAACGGTACACCGCAGTTCAGCAGCAGTCGGGGCGCTGGGCCGGTGCTATGTACACCGATACGAACGCTATTATTCCCGTACGTTCTATTTTGGCGATTTCCGCAGTTCTGGTGGCTGTGTTGTTCTTGGCTACGGCTTCCGCGCATCGTTGGCGTTTGCCTCTAGTGGGAACCGCGATGCTGGTGGTTGTAGCTCTCGTCGCTGGCGGGCTGTACCCCTGGATCGTACAGCGTTTCCAGGTTGTGCCGAATGAACAGGCTGCACAGTCGCAGTTTATCCAACGCAATATCGACGCAACACGGTACGCCTACGGTCTCGATAAGGTAGAGACTACTCCCTATGACGCCACGATCGATACTCGTCAAGGCGCTTTGGGGAACTCTAGTGAGACTATTGCGAACATCCGTCTTTTGGACCCGAACGTGGTAAGCTCAGCATTCGCGCAGATGCAGCAGTTCCGTCCATACTATCGGTTCGACTCGAATCTCTCGGTGGACCGCTATTCCGTAGACAATAAGACTCAGGACACGGTGATTGCCGCCCGTGAGCTGAATCCTTCCCAGACTTCGGATGATTCCTGGTATAACCGCCACGTGGTGTACACTCACGGGTACGGCGTGATTGCAGCTTACGGTAACCAGGTTGACGGTGCGGGTAACCCCAAGTTCATGCAGTCCGGTATCAAGGCGAATGGCGTTATTTCTGAAAACTATGAGCCTCGTATTTACTTCGGTATGAGCTCTCCGCAGTATTCCATTGTGGGCGGCAGCGGTGATCAGCTGGAGCTCGACCGTCCGCAGTCCGCCGATGAAACGAATTCTTCGGATGCAAAATACACATTCAACGGCAACGGTGGTCCCCGGTTGGATTCCACGCTGAACCGTCTCTCTTATGCGATTAAGTTCCAGTCATCCGATATTTTGCTTTCGGATGCGGTTCGTGATGGTTCGCAGATCCTGTACGAACGTAACCCGGTAGATCGCGTTCAGAAGGCTGCGCCGTATTTGAAGGTGGATTCCAAAGCGTACCCCGCTATTATCAATAATCGGGTGCAGTGGATTGTGGATGCTTATACGACCACAAACCAGTTCCCATATGCGCAGGGTGTAAGCCAGGAGAATAATCAGAATCCGCGCACGAATTCGATGAACTACATTCGCAACTCGGTGAAAGCCACCGTGGATGCCTACGACGGTTCGGTCACCCTTTATGCATGGGATGAAAATGATCCTATTTTGAAGGCATGGCAGGGCGTATTCCCCGGAACCGTGAAGAGCTATAAAGAGATGAGCGCCGAGCTTCTTAACCATGTGCGCTACCCCTCGGATATGTTTACTATTCAGCGCTCGATGCTGAATAAGTATCATGTGACGAACTCGAACAGCCTCTACGCGGGCGATGACGTCTGGTCGATTCCAAACGACCCTACGAATGATAGCGGTCGCCAGATTCCGCCTTATTACCTCTCGCTCCAGATGCCTGGGGATAGGAAGGCTCATTTCTCGCTTACGTCGACCTTTATTCCTCAGCAGAGTGATTCAAACTCGCGTAACGTGATGTACGGATTCCTCGCTGCAAATGGTGACGCCGGTACCGGCAAGGACGGCGAACGCAGCGCGGATTACGGTAAGCTGCGACTGCTCGAACTGCCGCGTTCATCGGTGGTTCCGGGACCTGGCCAGGCGCAGAATATCTTCAACTCTGATGCTGAGGTCTCGAACCAGCTGAACCTCCTGCGGCGCGGGTCCTCCGAGGTCATTAACGGCAATATGCTTACTCTGCCGGTGGCGGGCGGCATTCTGTATGTTCAGCCGGTCTACGTGCAGTCTAGCGGCGATGCACGGTATCCGCGTTTGCAGCGAGTTTTGGTCAGCTTCGGCGACAAGGTTGGGTTTGCCCCCACGCTGGAAGAAGCACTCAACCAGGTCTTCAACGGTTCTTCCGGTGCCAAGATGGATGCTCAGTCGGGACCGTCAGGAGCCGGCACTGAAGGCAATGGGGAGAAGACGTCTGGATCTTCGTCCAGCTCTTCTGGAGCCTCTGGCTCAGACCAGTCCGCTAGCCTGAAACAGCATCTGGCGGATGCATCCAAGGCTATGCAGGATTCGGATGCCGCTCTCAAGAAGGGCGATTGGGCAGCATATGGTGAGGCCCAGAAGCGTCTGAACGATTCTCTGCAGAAGGCTATTGAAGCGGAAAATAAACAACAGCAGGATCAGAAACAGGGCGGCGATCAGCAGGGAAGTGAGCAACAGCCGAGCGGTTCATCCTCAGCATCGCAGAGTCCTTCTGGGGAATCTACCTCTAAATAAGATGTAGCATTGCGGTCTGACGGTCATAGCGGGGCGTCATCACATCCGGGTGGCGCCCCGCTTCGTCATCTCAAATCATTGATTCGGGCCGTCTACGAGAGCAGTCAAGGGCGTTCAGACATCCAGCTTTGGGATTTTCTGTGGTGTTTATCTCAGCAGATAGCTTCAAGTTGAGATGTTGCAGAGCGGTATGTATAGTTGTATGAGTCGCCGCGGGGTGGAGCAGTTCGGTAGCTCGCCGGGCTCATAACCCGGAGGTCGCAGGTTCAAATCCTGCCCCCGCAACGGAATACTCCCGAAGTCATAACTATGACTTCGGGAGTTTTTTCACATCATTGATTCAATGTGCTGTGCCTAGCTATAGCTGTAACTACCAGAAGAAACGTGCAAACTAAACAGAATAGGATAATCCTATATCTGGGTTTGTCTAAAACGTAGGCGGATGCTGTTTAAAGGTAAAGCTGATACTCTGCTTTCTTTAATCGCATAAGGTAAACATGCCGAGGTTATTTATTAATAAATGGTTATATATGTCGCGGGTGAATCGCTAAATATTTTGAATCATCGTAGAGTAGCTACTAAGCGATAAATTCCCGCCACTTTCACTCAGGGCTTACTCTGAGGTTCCGCCGTTGGAAACCTGAAATACATAAGCCAGTAGGAGTGTGTACGGGCGAATCGTGTTTCCGTATTTTATTC